>CALZJC010000218.1 GCA_945787525.1 Thermoanaerobaculia bacterium
CACGTGGTGACCAACGCCATCAGTTTTGTCGGTTTCCGTTGCGCCTACCCTGTGCCGGCCTCTCCGAGCACCGACCCGGCGGCTGCCGAGTGATCCCAGCGTCTACCGATTGCCCATAGAGAACCTGGGAAAAGCCTCGCCAGGCCCGCCTGCTAACCTGCAGGCACCATCCACAGTCCCACTCGAAGTCGCCGAGCAACCCAGGGGGAGAAAGACATGGCCTGCGAGCTACAAGACAGGAAGACCGAAGAGGCGGTGGCGCCCAAAGACACCACCACGGACTGGGTGTCGGGGGAGCACGACGTCACTGGCAACCTCGGAGGCATCACGGACGACGACTGGGCGCGGGCCCGCGACGACGCAACGGAGAAGGCCAGGGACCAGCTGATGGAGAAGTACGCCTGCGTCGGGACCTGCGAAGACGGTTTCTGCGTTCTCGACGTCGAGGTGGAGTCGAATCGGGCGGGCCGGAGAGTGCGGCGGACCATTCCGAACCACCCGGACAGCATTCCCTACAAGCAAGGCCGCAGGGAGTCGGAGCACACGTTCCTGACCTACGAGGTGAAGGTGTCGGCGCACTGTCGTTGCGCCCGGCGATCGGAGCCACCGGTGGTGTCGAGCGGCGGAACGGAGGTGCTGATCAGCGGGCCGGGGGGCGGCGCCACGGTCTCGCCCGAGCCGCCGGTCTTCGAATGGCGGCCGAAGCTCGAGTGGAAGCTCTCGCCCGAGTGGGGCCTGCGCCTGCGGTACCGTTACTCCCCGTCCGACTGGCGAGTGGTCCCGGAGCGGAAGTCCCCGGGCGACGCCAGGGAAAAGCTGATCGAGGAGGAGCCGGGCGGGTCCGAAAAAGAGACGGACCAGTAGCCTTGAAAGGTGGAGCAGTCAGGTGGCCGCCAGCCGTGGCGAAGCCACCTCGTACACCCGCTTCAGGTAGCTGGCCAGCAGATCGCTGCCCTCACGCCTGACCGCCTCGTAGGGCAGAAGGCTGCCTTCCCAGCCCTCGCTGTGCCACCGTGCGCCTTCGGGAAGCCGAGCTTCGGTGAATCCCTTCTCGAACGGCCACGGGGTGGCGTAGTAGTAGGCGCCCGGGTGGCTGTCATCGCCGGTGCTGAAGCCGAAGCCGATCTGCGAGGGGGCCTCGGCTGCCCGGCCACCCTCCTCATAGCGGACATTGCGGGTGCCGAACCACTCGAAGGAGAGGTCGAAGTGGTGCGGCCAGAGCTGCACCGGCCCGACCTCACCTTCGAGGCTCTCTCGGACCGAGGCCATGACATCGCGTGTGGAGAGCAGGGCAGCAACGTAGCTCTCGGCCGCGGTGGCGACATACGCCCGCTGCTCATCGTCTTCTTTGGCATTGAAGTCGTCTGGAACCTCGGCACCGGCTCCCCGGACCACCTCCAGCACATGGCGCCCGAGAGCCGCCGAGGAGAGCCCTCCGCCGAGCGGCCACTCCTCGAGCGGGTCGTCACCGCGGAGAACGGTCAGCCTGTGCCCTCCGAGATCCAGCGTCAATGACAGCTCGTCACCGCCGGCGACCTCCATGCCGCCGGTGGTGAGCCCTTCCTCGACCGCCTGGAGGCTGATGTGCCACCAGCGTGGATCTGGTGGCACGAGGCTCTTGCGGATAGCGCCGAGGATCTGGGCGTAGCGTTGTAGGCTGTCGCGGGTGGGCATCCAACCCGCGGAAAGCTCGGGGAAGTTGTCAGGCATGGCGGGGGAAGATGTCAGCTCCGCGACTCGCCCCGTGCCCTCGATTCCCACCAGTCCGTGATCCTCCCGGCGTAGCGAAACAGCACCCAGCCGGCCACGCATGTAAAGACGCTGCCGAGTGCTTCTAAAGCGACCCGGCTGAAGAACGTCGGGGCCAACTCCGCCCGCCGGCCACCCTCCGCATTCCACAGGGCTTCGGCGGCAAGCCGCGCCAGATACGGCAGGTGGGTTGCCAGGAACCACGCCCCGACGAGGGCGAGCCCGCACCTGAGGACATCCCGGCCGGACAGAGCGAAGACAATGGTCTTCTCTGATTCGGCAAACAGCCAATTCACGATGGTGTCGCTATGGTAGATCAAGGGCAGGGCTACCGCGGCGGTGAACACCAGCGAGGTGAGCAAGGCCAGGAGGGCCGTGAAGCCCCAGTTGGCCCAATCTCCCTGAGCCAGGGTGGGTATCAGAAAAAGAGCCTGGGCCAGACCGCCCAGGAGGATGACGACCCCCAGGACGCGAAAAGTGAGTGCGGCGAACTCGCGCACGGTGACAGGCCGCTCCGACATGGCATCGACCTTATCAACTGGAATCGCACCACACGGTGCCCCTCTGACAAGCCCCTCAGTCGGCTCAACTCCTACTCGGTGGCACCTCTTCTTTGGGGGCGTCCTCGCGTTCCCGAAGGGTCGATCACTTGCGCATCTTCTCGGGCCAGACCGACGCGTGGGCCGCGTAGTGCGTGTCCATCGGTAGAACAGGAACCCAGGCCTGCGGTAGATTCCCCCTCAGGCCGGCCACACCTGCCACCTACCTCCGGCCGGCACCCAAATGCATCCAGCCGCCCAGGAACGCTCTCCCGCCAAGGTCGTGGTCACCAAGATCGGCCTCGACGGCCACGACCGCGGCAGCCGATTGGTCGCCACTTTCCTGCGCGACGCCGGCATGGAGGTGATCTACACCGGCCCCTGGCAGTCGATCCCCGCCGTCCTGGCGATCGCCCAGGAGGAGGACGTCGACGTCATCGGCATCAGCAGCCTGTCCACCGACCACCTCATCGTGCCCAAGCTCATGGCGGCGTTGCGCGAGGCGGGCCTGGGCCACATCGGCGTCGTGGTCGGCGGCATCGTGCCCGACGACGAGGCGGCGCTGCTCGCCGAGGCCGGCGTGAGCCAGGTCTTCCATCCCGGCAGCACCCGGGACGAGATCGTCGAGACCGTTGCCCGGCTGGCCCGCGAGGCGCGCGCCGCGCATTCGGAGTTCTAGATGGCCGTCGACACCTCCAGCAGCAAGCAGCTCACCCTGCCCGGACTCGACGAGGCCCGCTCGCGCTGGCGTGAGGAATACCGCGCCCACATGGGCAACGAGCGCCCGGTGCGCAACCGCAGTGGCATCGAGATCGCGCCCCTGTACACCCCCAAGGACTGGGACTCGAGCCGCTACATGAAGGCCCTGGGCTTCCCGGGCCAGGCCCCGACCACCCGGGGCATCTACCCCTCGATGCACCGCGGCCGCACCTGGAGCCAGCGCCAGCTGATCGGCTACGGCACGCCACGCGACTACAACCGGCGGCTGCGCGAGCTGATGGCCTCGGGCGTCAACGCGGTCAGCCTCATCCCCTGCAACTCCGTGTACCGCGGCTACGACGCCGACGAGGTCGAACCCGAGCTCATCGGCACTTGTGGCGTCGTCGTCGACACTCTCGACGACATGGACGCCTGCCTCGACGGCATCCCCATCGACCGCGTGTCGACGGCGATGAACGACCCGTCGCCCTTTACCCTTCTGGCCTTCGTGCTCGGCGTCGCCCGCCGCCGTGGGTTGCCCTGGGGCCGCATCACCGGCACCTCCAATCAGAGCGACTACCTCTCCCACTTCGTGGCCAACCACATGTTCTTCCGTCTGGCGCTGCCCGGGGCGCGGCGGGTGCTAATCGACCAGATCCGCTTCTGCCAGGAGCACGTGCCCAACTGGAACCCGCTGTCCGTCGTAGGCCAGCACATGCAGCAGGCCGGCGCCACCCCGGCCCAGGCGATGGCCTTCACCCTGTCCTCCGCCATCCAGTACGCCGAGGACTGCATCGCCCGCGGCATGGAGCCCGACAGCTTTCTGCCCCGTTTCACCTTCTTCTTCGACATCTCCCTGAGCTTCTTCGAGGAGATCGCCAAGTTCCGCGCCGGCCGGCGCATCTGGCACCGCATCACCGGCGAACGATTCGGCGCCCGCGACCCCAGAGCCCGCCGCTTCAAGTTCCACTCTCAGACCTCGGGCGTCGACCTCACCCGCCAGCTCCCCCTCAACAACATCGCGCGGGTTGCCGTCCAGGCCATGGCCGGCATCTTCGGCGGCACCCAGTCCCTCCACACCGACTCCTACGACGAAGCCCTCACGACCCCCACCGAGGCCCCCTCCCGCGTCGCCATCAACACCCAGAACATCCTCCGCGAGGAGGCCCACCTCGACAAGGTCATCGACCCCCTCGGCGGCTCCTACTACATCGAGCGTCTGACCGACGAGATGGAGGCCGAGATCGAGAAGATCATCGGCGACATCGACGGACAGGGTGGCATGTACGAGGCGGCGGAGAGGGGAGTCGTCCAGCGGATGATCGGCCAGTCGGCGCTGGAGTTTCAGCAGAAGGTGGAGTCGGGAGATCAGACGGTAGTGGGGGTGAACGCATATCGCGGTGAGGAGGCCGAAGCCGAGCGTCTGCCCAGCCAGAGGCCGGCGCCCGGCAGCGTGGAGCGCTACCTGGCGGAGCTAGCCAGCTATCGCGAGAGGCGCGATCAGGCGGCGGTGACGGCGGCGCGCGATGCCCTTCGGCGCGCCTGTGGCGACAAGAACGAGAACGTATTCGGGCGGGTCGTCGAAGCGGTCGAGGCCGGCATGACCCACGGGGAGGTGTGTGGGTGTTTGCGCGAGGAATTGGGCTTCGGGATGCCCTTGGTGGTGGCCTGACCGCTCGGGTGGTGACAGGTCGCCACTTGCGTCGTAGCCTGGATCCAGCGGAGCAAGCGGACGTATGAAGCGAGCGCGCATTGTCGGTACCGGCATGGCGGTTCCCGACAAGATCCTCACCAACGCCGATCTCGAGAAGATCGTCGACACGACCGACGAATGGATCGTCTCCCGCACCGGCATCCGCGAGCGGCGGATCGCCAGCGAGGGCGAATCGCTGTTCGATTTCGCCCTGGCCGCCGCCGAGCGTGCCCTGGAGATGGCCGGCATCGCAGGCAGTGAGGTCGATCTGGTGATCTGCGCCACGTTCAGCTCCGACCTGGTCTTTCCCACCACCTCGGCCCGAATCCAGGCCGCAATCGGCGCCTCGGGCGCCGCCGCTTTCGACCTGTCGGCCGCCTGCACCGGCTTCATCTACGGACTCGGTATTGCCGACAGATTCCTGCGCACCGACGGCGCCAGGACCGCGCTGGTGCTGGGCGGTGAGCTCCTCTCCAGGTTCACCGACTGGACGGATCGCGATACATGTGTTCTGTTCGGAGACGGCGCCGGGGCGGCGCTGCTGCGCGCGGAGGACGACGCCGGCCACGGTCTGCTGGATGTCAGGATGCACTGTGACGGCAGCCTGGGCGACCTGATCCGCCTACCCGCCTGCGATAACCGCAAGTCGCCGTCGCTGGGAGAGCTCGAAGCCGACCGTAGCTTCATCAAGATGCGCGGCAACGAGACCTTCAAGATCGCCGTGCGCTCCCTGGCCGAGGTCAGCGACGAGGTGCTCAAGGACGCCGGCATCGCCCACGAAGAGGTCAATTGGTTCATCCCCCACCAGGCCAACCGGCGGATCATCGACGCGGTCGGCCGGCGGCTGGAGATCCGTGACGGCCACACCTACGTCAACATCGATCGCTACGGCAACACTTCGGCGGCCTCGGTTCCCATCGCTCTCGACGAGCTGAACCGGGCCGGCAAGCTCGCCAAGGGCGACATCGTGCTCTGCGCCGCCTTTGGCGGGGGCCTGGTCTGGGGCGCGGGGCTTTTGCGGTGGTGAGCGCCAGGGCTCCTGCCTCCGTCGGAGCCCCCAGTCGCTGGTTTTCGAAGACCTGGTGTCGCAAAGGGCCCACTTATCGAGCTTGCGCCGAGGAGAGCGAAAGCCCTGGACCGCTTTCCCGGGTCCTTTCCCTGGGCAGTGAATGGGAGGATCGGTGACAGCCGCGGGCCTGCTGCTAGTTGCCTTCCGAGAATCGCCTATGTGCCACCACCATCACACCCGTGATCACAAGCTCCACCACGAAGGCTGGAAGAGATGCCGGGTCGACTCCATCGAGACCGAAACTCATCATGCGACCCAATGCAATGGTGAACATGAGAACGCCCGCTGCGAGAAACCAAGAGGTGTTATTGCGCCAGAGGCCTATTAGTAGAAGCAATGCACCAGCGACAAAAGATCCGCCCAGGTGACCGCGAATGGTGTTCAAGCCGTTTGCGCCCACTGGATCCACTCCCAGTCTCATCGTCATCTCTGTCGGCATGAATATGGATCTGAACCCCAAAACCAGCAAAGGTACACAGAGTAGAAGTATTACGATCCTGATCGACTTGTCCATTTCACCTCTTTCTTCTTGCCTTTTGTAACAAGCTGGCCGCTCAGCTGCGGCCAACGGCCCTCAACTTCGTCGGCGCGGTCATCTCCAAACCGCTTCTCGCCGCAATGAACCCCCCTGTTCCCGACTAGTCGAGGGCGCGCGTCTAGCGCTAGCCTGACCTTCTCACCGATCGTCGCAGCGAAACGTCGTAGCTGCCTGAAGATGCGAGGCTTGCGACCGAGGGCACCGCAAGCGTGCTCGCAGCACGCTGAGGATGCCCGACCGGAGCGTAACGCCGCAGATTCAGGCAGAAGGTTCCTACCGCGTACCCGAGCACCGCAAGCACAACGCCGACGGGTGCGAGCGCTGGGTGGAAGGCGGCGGCGATCACCGGTGCCGACGCCGCCCCGCCCACGTTTGCCTGACTCCCCACCGCTATAAAGAAGAAGGGGGCACGGATCAGCTTTCCCACCACGAGCAGGAGCACATAGTGGAATGAGAGCCAGATCAAGCCGACGATGAAGACTCCTGGGCTTCTCACGACCGCGGTGACGTCCATGCTCATGCCGATCGTGGCCACCAGCAGGTACAGACAGACGGTTCCGATCTTCGAGGCTCCCGCGCCCTCCAGGTTCTTCAGCGGCGTGAAGGACAGCAGCAGGCCGCCGGTCGTGGCAATCAATACGAGCCAGAAGAAGCTGTTGTCCACGCTGAACTGGGCGAGCGACGGGTAGTTCGTGCCAAACCACGGTGCGATGACGTCCGCGATCAGATGGGATACCCCAACGACGCCGAATCCGACGCCAATGACGATCATGAGGTCCGTCACCGTGGGGATACGGGCGATCCTCTCTTGAAACTGCGCGACCTCGTCCCGGAGTGTCTTGATCGCCGAATTGTCAGCCTTGAACCACCTGTCGATCGCATCGCTCCTGGCGGCACCGAAGAAGAGGATCAGCATCGACAGCTTCGCGACGACGATGTCGACCGCGATCATCACCGAGAAGAGCTCATCGCTGGGCCCGAAGACCTCCTTCATCGCGACCTGGTTCGCGCCACCTCCGATCCAACTGCCCGCCACCGTGGACAGCCCTCGCCAGACGGCCTCGGGTCCGACGCCGCCGACGGTCTCGGGGGAGACGGCCGCGACGAGGAGGACTGCAATCGGGCCGCCCAAGATGATCCCGACCGTCGCGGTGAAGAACATGACCAGCGCCTTGGGTCCGAGCGCGATGATCTGCTTGATGTCGATGCTGAGGGTCAGCAGAACCAAGCTGGCAGGCAGCAGAAAACGCGACGCGACCCAGTACACGTGCGATGCTCCCGGTGAGACGATGCCGAATGTATTGAAAAGGGATGGAACGAAGTAGCACAGGGCGAGCGCTGGAATGATCCTGTAGAACTTCTTGAAGCGCGGCATCTGCTCCGTCTTGAAGATCAACGCGAGCGTGACCGCGAGCAGCCCGAAGACCACGGCATCGTTCGTTACGAGAGCGGGTGAAGCATCCACTGGCATTCCTGATTCCCTTCTCCTTTTGCCCGCAGAACGGGGCGGTGCTCACGTCATCACTCGACGCCCCATTCTTGGGATGAGCACTCCCGCGTCGCGCTAGGCTCCGGCTCGCTTTCGCTCCACCGCCGTCGTCATCACTCGACGCAAGGTTTCGAGCGGCAGCTCGGCGTTCGGGCCGAAGCGCAGCACGCACTTGCTCTGCGGAATGCCTGCCAGCTCACTGCCGTACTCAGCCAACAATCCCACCGTCAGAACGTAGAGGTTCACGTGTTTCTTGTTGGCCGACAACGCGAACAGGCTGCCGTCGAGATCGTACGCAAGAGTTCCCCACTTCAGACTCACATCCGCCTCGGGCACGAGCTCCTCGATGAGCCCCTGCAGGGTCTGGAAGACCGGCCGATGGGGTTCCGGGATCGACTCCAGGAAGTCAACCACATCGGCGGAATCGTCGCTTCCACTCATCCGCGTCGATCCACTGTGCTGCGCCGCCCTCGAAGAGATCAGCCTACCAGAACCGGGTCGGGCTCTCGACGATGCGCGGCGCCGGATCGAGATCTGGTGGGTCGACTCCTCACCCCATCTCTAGTCCAGCTGATCCGCGAGTTTCGGGCTCGTTTCGGGCAGAGCTTCAGATGACCCCGGCCCGGGGACGGCCTCTTGCTGCTGCAGTGGAACGTCGACCGCGCGACACCGACCGCGGAGCAGGCCCGCCGTGCGCTCACCCGGAACGCCGCAGCGCCATCGCGATCTGTTCCTCACTGAACTTCGATTTCCGCACTCGATCCGTCCTCCTCTCCGGCTCCGCAAAGCTCGAGGTCGGACCGAGACGCTACCGCGAAAACGAGAGTCGGCGTGGTCTAGAGAACGGGGTCAGGAGCCCTACTCTTCTCCCTGTGGTAAAAGGAGGCGACCCCAGACAGTGCAGCATCCATCCCAAGTCGAGACTGAACAGCGCCCGGCGGCGCGTGAAGCCGTCGTCCACGGATTGCACCTGTTGGTGCTGTGGAGCTTCGCCGTCGCGCAGCCGCTCTTCGACCTGATCTCGGCCGAGCCGGTCTTTTTTGTCGCCCGGAGGTCGAGGCCGCTGGACGTCGTTGTTCTGGTGCTCTTTCTAGTGCTGGTGGCTCCGCTGCCCGTGGTTATGCTGAGCTCGGCCTCTCGCGCGGCGGGGCGGCAGGTTCACCGCCTGGTTCACGGCGGTCTGGTCGTCGGGCTGCTGGCGCTGATCTTCCTGCCGCCCGTTCACCGCTGGCTGGACGAGTCCAGCCTGGCGCCGATTGTGCTGGCCGTGGCACTGGGCATCGCGGGCTGCTGGCTCTACTTTCGGTTCGCCGCCCTCCACCAGTACGCCAACTGGCTGCTGCCGGCCCTGCTGATCGTCCCCGCCTTCTTCCACTCGAGCCCAGGCATCCGGAAGATCGCTCTCCCAGCGCTGCCCGTCTCGGATCCGATCGTGGTTTCGGCCAGCAGGACTCCGCTGGTCCTGGTCATTGTCGACGAGCTGCCACTGGTCTCCCTGCTGAACGAGGAGCGTCGCATCGATCCGATCCGCTATCCGAGCTTCGCCGCCCTGGTCGATCGGGCGACGTGGTACCCAAACGCCACCGCCACCGCCGATTACACGAGGGCCTCGGTCCCCGCCATGCTCACCGGGAGGTATCCCCGCCCGAAGCTCATGCCGCTGGCCCAGGAACACCCCCAGAACCTCTTCACCCTGCTGG
>CALZJC010000219.1 GCA_945787525.1 Thermoanaerobaculia bacterium
CAGGTAGTTCGAGCCCAGCACCAGCAGCAGCATCGACCCCATGAACAGGTTCATGTAGACGAAGAACCGCTGGTAGCCGCCCTCGTGCGCCATGTAGCCTACCGAGTAGACGTGGATCCAGAACCCGACGAACGTCACCACGAACACCATCACCGACGACAGCGGGTCCAGCAGGAAACCCATCTCGAAGAGGACGTCGACGACCCCACCGCCGGTCAGGCCGTGCAGCCCGGCCGGAATCCAGCCGTAGAGGACCTTCTGGAAACCCTCGCCGGCGGCGTACTCGGCGCTGCCCAGATAGCTGCCGATCGCCGCCATGCCGACGAGCAGCGACAGCAAGACGCTGCCACAGGCGACGTTGGTCACGCCCCGCTTGGACAGCCGGTTGCGCAGCACCACGCCGTTGAGGAGCGCGCCCAGAAACGGCAGCAGCGGCACCAGCCAGATGAGACCCTTCACCCGCTCATCTCCGTCGCTCCGTCCAGCTGCGTGGTCTCGCGCAGCCGGTAGAGCGCCAACAGGATGCCCAGCCCCACCGCCGCCTCGCCGGCCGCCACCGCGATCGTGAAGATGGCGAAGATCTGTCCGGTGAGATCACCCAGCTGGTACGAGAAGGCGATGAAATTGATGTTGACCGAGTTGAGCACCAGCTCGATCGACATCAGCACGGTGATCATGTTGCGCCGCGCCAGGATGCCCACCACGCCGATGGCGAAGAGCAGAAAGCTCAGCACCAGATAGTGGGTGGTGCCCACTTCGAGCATCAGCTCTTCCTCCCGAGCACCACCGCGCCCACCATCGCCACCAGCAGGAACACCGAAGCGATCTCGAACGGCAGCAGATAGTCGCGGTAGAGAGTCCAGGCCACCGCCTCGGAGTTGCCCACCACCTGGCCCTCGACGCTGACGAAGGCCCCAGGCGCGGCCGCCACCGCCTGCTGGTCGTAGTTCAGAAAGACGAACAGGACCAGCGCCACCAGCAGCACCGCCAGCACCACCGCCATCGGCGCGTACTCGCCAAAGACACTCGACTCGCGCAGGCGGTGCAGGTTGACCAGCATGATGACGAACAGGAACAGCACCATGATGCCGCCGCCGTAGACGAACACCTGCACCAGGGCGAGGAACTCGGCGTGGCGCAGCAGGAAGAGGGCGGCGACACAGAGGAAGCAGACCAGCAGCGAGATGGCGCAGTACATCGGGTTGCGCAGCGTGATCACGCCCACCGCCGCCGCCAACGCGCCGACGGCGAAGACGTAGAACAGCAGATCGGCGCCGTGTTGAACGAGGAACTCCACTAACTCACCGCCTCACAACTGCCGCTGCACCGAGAGGGCCGGAGCGTGCGCTGAGCAACGCGCTTCGCCACTAGGTCACCTCCTCGTCGGTGTACTGGGGTCTCACCTTCCACTCCTGCAGCTCGTCGATGTCGACGTAGAGGTTCTGCCAGCGCTCATAGCTGGCCAGCTCGTAGGTCTTGGTGGTCAGCCAGATCGACTTGGGCTTGGTCGGGCAGGCCTCTTCGCACAGGCCGCAGAACATGCATCGCTGGACATCGATGTCGAACCGGTCGAGCACCTTCTCCTTCTTGGTGGTCTCCGGATTGAGCTCCTGATGCCAGTCGATGTAGATGATGTCGATCGGGCAGTCGCGGGCGCACAGCGTGCACTTGATGCAGCGGTCCTCGTCGAGACGGAACATGCCGCGGAAGCGGTGCGCCGGCTCCTTGCGCTCCTCCGGGTACTGCACCGTCTCCTTCTTCTTCCACATGTTGCGGAAGGTGATGCCGAGACCCGCGAACAGGTCGAAGAGCAGGATCTTGTCGGCCAGACGTTTGACGGCACTCATCGGAATCGGCGTCCTAGAGGAGGATCTTGACCAGCCCGGTCAGCAGCACGTTGGCGAAGGCCAGCGGGATCAGCCACTTCCAGCCCAGCTCCATGAGCTGGTCGAAGCGATAGCGCGGGAAGGTGCCGCGGAACCAGATGTAGACGAACAGAAAGCAGAACAGCTTGAATGTGAACCAGAACAGGCCGGCGATCGCGGGCGGCAACCCCAGGCCCAGAAACGACAGCCAGCCGACGTTGGGAAACGGAGGCAGCCAACCGCCCAGAAACAGGGTCACCGCCACCGCCGAGATGACGATCATGTTGGCGTACTCGCCGAGGAAGAACAGGGCGAAGCGCATGCCCGAATACTCGGTGTGGAAGCCGGCCACCAGCTCCGACTCCGCCTCGGGCAGATCGAACGGGTTGCGGTTCGACTCGGCGATGCCGGCGACCAGGTAGATGAAGAACGCCAGCAGCCCCAGCGGCAGGAACTTGAAGGCGAACCAGACCTGCTGCTCGTACTGCGCCATGACGATGCCGTTCAACGACATCGTGCCAGCCATCAGCAGCGGCACCACCAGGGTGAAGCCCTGCGGCACCTCGTACGAGATCATCTGCGCCGCCGAGCGCAGGCCGCCGAGCAGCGAGAACTTGGAGTTCGAGGCCCAGCCGCCGAGGATGATGCCGTAGACGCCGATCGTCGCGAAGGCGAGCACGAACAGCAGGCCGACGTTGATGTCGGTGATGAACCAGTTCTGCTCGCCGCCGGTGACGGTCGACGGCGGGCCGAACGGCACCACCGCGAAGATAACCAGGGCGGGAGCCACGACCAGGCACGGGCCGAGCACGAACGCCCACTTGACCGCCCGCCGCGGGATCACGTCCTCCTTGACCAGCAGCTTGGCGACGTCGGCGATCGGCTGCAAGAGGCCCCAGGGCCCCACCCGGTTGGGCCCCACCCGCACCTGGATGAAGCCCAGGATCTTGCGCTCGGCGAGCACCAGGTAGGTGATGACGCCCATCACCATGCCGACCACGACGCCGATCTTCAAGACCGGCATCAGGAGGTGGTCTATCAGGACCTGCGGCATCAGCGGTCGATCTCCCCCAGCACGATGTCGGTGGTGCCTATCACCGCCACCAGATCCGCCAACAGCAGACCCTCGACCATGTCGGGCAGCACCTGCAGGTTGTAGAACGACGGCGGCCGCACGCGGCAGCGATAGGGCTGCTGCTTGCCGTCACCGACGATGTAGAAGCCGATCTCGCCCTTCGGCCCCTCGATCCCGTGGTAGACCTCGCTGTCTTTGGGCGCCTTGAGCACCCGCGGCCGCTTGCCCATGATCGGCCCCTCGGGCAGCTGCTTCAAGCACTGGTCGAGGATCCGCGTCGACTGCCGCATCTCCTCCATGCGCACCAGGTAGCGGTCATAGGTGTCGCAGTTGTGGAACACCGGCACGTCGAAGTCGACCTCGTCGTAGGCCTCGTACGGCATCGCCTTGCGCAGGTCCCACTGGATACCGCTGCCGCGCAGCATCGGCCCGGTCACTCCGTAGGCCAACGCCTTCTCGGCGGTCAGCACGCCGACGCCGATGGTGCGCTTCTTCCAGATCCGGTTCTCGGTCAGCAGGCCCCCGTACTCTTCGATCGCGGCCGGAAAGAGGTCGACCAGCTCGCGGCAACGGTCGGTCCAGCCCACCGGCAGGTCGTAGGGCTGGCCCCCGGGACGCATGCAGTTCAGGGTCAGTCGGGCACCGCAGTACTCCTCGAACAGGTCGAGGATCAGCTCGCGCTCGCGGAAGGTGTAGAAGAACGGCGTCATCGCGCCGATGTCGATGGCGTGGGTGGCGAGCCACAACAGGTGGCTCGAGAGTCGCTGCAGCTCCGAGAGAATGGTGCGGATGTAGCGCGCCCGCGGCGGCACCACCAGGCCAAGCAGCTTCTCCACCGCACCGACATAGGCCAGGTTGTTGGTCGCCGCGGCGACATAGTCCATGCGGTCGGTGTGGGGGATGTTCTGGAAGAACGGGCTGAGCTCGAAGAGCTTCTCGGTGCCGCGGTGGAGGTAGCCGATGATCGGATAGCAGCCGATGATGCGCTCGCCATCCACCTTGAGCTTGAGCCTCAGGACCCCGTGTGTCGCCGGATGCTGGGGCCCGAAATTGAGCTCCATCTCCTCGAGGCCGAAGAGGGTCTCGCCGTCGGGCGTCGGGGTTTCGATGGATTCGGTCATGGCGGATTGAGGCGTCGCCCGCGTTTCTTCAGGGAGCCGGATCGGCGCTGCCCGCCTCCTGGGGCTCATCGGCCGGAGCAGGCTCGCTCGGCTCGGGCTCGGGCGGCGGGGTAGGCTTCCAGCCGGTGCCGGTACCGGCCACGGGGCCGGCTTCCTCCTCGTAGTACTCGGGGTAGATGGCGGCGCCGGTGTCGACGCCCTCGACCGGGAACTCCTTCCTCAGAGGGTGGCCGTTGAAGCCCTCCCACATGAGGATTCGCGTCAAGTCGGGATGATCGGCAAAGCGAATGCCGAACATGTCCCAGGCCTCGCGCTCCGGCCAGTTGGCGCCCTCCCAGACGCTCACCACGCTGGGAACCTCGCCGTGCTCGTCGGTCCGCACTCTCAGCCGGACGCGCCGATTCTGCTCGAAGCAGTAGAGGTGGTAGACGACCTCGAAGTCGCCCTCCTCGCGATCCGGGTAGTGGGCACCGCAGATGTCGACCAGCAGGGTGTAGCCGTGGCTGTGCTTGAGGTCAGCCGCCACCTCGCGCAGCGCGCCGGGGGCCAGGTCGAGCGCCAGGTCACCGGCGAACGTGCGGGCCGCGAGCAGGCCGTCGCCATGCTGCGCGGCCACTGCCGCCGCCAGCGGATCGTCGCCGGCCTCCTGCCACTCCGGCACCCGCGGATCGCGCTCCCAGGGAGGTTTGGCGGCCTCGGCCGCGGCTTTGGCCTGCGCCGCCGCCTCCGCCTTGGCTTTCGCCGCGGCTGCCGCGGCGGCCTTCTGGGCCGCCTCCTCCTCAGCGGTTTCCGGCGTCTCCACCGGCTCGGCGGCGGCGCCCTCGCCGGCAGACGCCTCGATCGGGGCTTCCGCCTTCGCCTCTCCCTCGCCGGTCGCCGGCCGCGGCGACTCCTCGGGCTCGCCCGGAGAGGTGGTGTCCGGCTTGCTCTCTTCGGGATCGCTCATCAGCTGCTGGCGCCGATCACCAGACCCTCGGCCGGCTTGTCGGCCGTCGATGTGCGATCGATCTTGCGTTGCAGGTGCATCAGCCCCCAGAGCAGGGCCTCGGGCCGCGGCGGGCAGCCGGGCACATAGACATCGACCGGGATAACCCGATCGACACCCTGGGTGACCGCATAGGTACGGTAGGGCCCGCCGCAGGTGGCGCAGGCGCCCATGGCCAGAGCCCATTTGGGGTCCGGCATCTGGTCCCACAAGCGGCGCACGATCGGCGCCATCTTCTCGGTCACCGTCCCGGCGACGATCATCAGGTCGGCCTGGCGCGGGCTGGCGCGGAAGACCTCGGCGCCGAAGCGCGACATGTCATGGCGGGGATCGAGCACCGCCATCATCTCGATGGCGCAGCAGGCGAGGCCAAACTGCATCGGCCAGATCGCCGACCGTCTCGCCCAGTTGAAGATCTTGTCGTAGGTCGTGGTCAGGATCTGGGAGTCCATCACGCCCAATTGAGTGCCCCCCGGTTCCAGACGTAGACGTAACCGACGATCAGAATGAACAGGAAGACCACCATCTCGATGAACCCGAACAGCGCCAGCTTGTCGAACATCACCGCCCACGGAAACAGGAAGATCGTCTCCACGTCGAAGATCACGAAGAGCACCGCGATCAGGTAGTAGCGGATCGAGAAACGGTGGTCGTGGGCGAAGCTCTCGGCCTCGTTGCCGCACTCGTACGGCTCCCGGCTCGTGCGTCCCGAGCCCCGGTGTCGCAGCAGCCGCGCGGCTAGCAGCGAAACGACCAGGAAGCCCGCCGCGATGACGCAGAAGACCAGTATGGGAAGGTAGCTTTCCACCGGTTGAGGACCCGTTCAGGCCTGGATGCAGAAACGAGAGCGAGCTTCGCGAACGGAGAGATTCTACCCTTGGCCCCACCGGAGTCAAGGATGTGCGGCTCGGTGGCGTGGGGCGTTGCGTGGCGGAGGTGGTGAGGCGCGCATTGCGGGTGTCAAGGGGCCGGCGGGGCTCTTCCCTTCGGTCGGCTTTTCAATCCGTTAGGGGGGGACCGTGGAGGCGGTGGGGATCGGAGCGCGTAAGGAACCGGTCGTGGACAGGGCACCGCGGGCCCATTCGGGGCGCCCTGCGGGCTGGGCCCCGATTTAGGGCCCGTCTTGACGGGCAGAGACGCCTTCCTGCGGGAAGACCCCGCCCGCCTGGTCATGTTTGAGGCGCCGGAGAGACTCTGGGACGCGCCCCACGCCACCGTGGGGGTAGGGGGCGGCAGAGGGATCGGTGGTGTTCCCAGGGCCGGTCGTGATGGCACGTAGTAACGAGGCTTTGATGGCCAGGCGCCGCCGCCGCCGGCATCGTAAAGGGACCGACGTTACGCGCTGGCCGGGCACGCCCGGCCGGTTCTCGGGTAGGAGGCGCAGGTGAGCTGGGATGGACCGCAGGGGGACAATTCCTCAGCTGCCACCATCGGAGGCCTGCAAGAGGCGTCGAGGGGTGGGTCCCCCCAGGGGCATCGTA
>CALZJC010000220.1 GCA_945787525.1 Thermoanaerobaculia bacterium
TCGGCCTCGAGCGCCGTCTTGTAGGCCTCCAGGGCCTCTTCGAAAAGGCCCACAGCCTCGTAGGCCACGGCCAGGTTGTTGAGCACCCTGGGGTCGCCAGGCTGCGCCTTCTCGGCCTGGCGAAAGCGGAAGAGGGCCTCGCTCCACAGGCCGCGCTTGGCCATCTTGACGCCAAAGCCGAGCTGATCCTCGGCGGCCCACGCCGGCGCCGGACCCAGCGCAGCGCAGATGACCAGAGACAGCAGTCCCAGGCTCGCGGCGAGGCGGTGGCGGCAACGACTCAGGTGGTTAACGGTCTCTCTCCCTTGGCCCGTCCGAGGTCTGCAACCTTTGTGCCGGTTGGCTACGCAGGCGCTCGCAAAAGCTCCGGGAGTATATACGAGCACCGGCCGAGACAGATTGCCCCGAGCGGCCCGTGTCGGGTGCATGCGGGGTCGCATCGCACTCTTGGACGCGAAGATCGCGAGGGTCCTTTGCCGTCTCTCCCGGCGTGGCACGAACCGCCGACCGCGGGTGGAAACGTCGGGCCCTGATCGCCCTCAACAGCAGCGACCTGCTGCCGCGCGAGGCGATCTGCCGGCTGGCAAGAGAGCTCGACCTGTGGGCGGCGCCGCCGCCCGCGCCGCCCGGCGGGACCTCCGATCTGCCGCTGCGCCATCTGCCCACGGCCAGACAGCTCCTCCGTCAGGCCGGCGAGCTGGCCGCCAGCCAGCGACGACGCGCCGCGGCCCTGGGCGCCCGGCTGCTGACCGTGCTCGACTCCGACTACCCGGCGTCTCTGCTCGACCTGGCGCTGCCGCCGCCGGTGCTCTACTGCCTGGGCGAGATCCCCGACCGCCCCGCCACCGCCGTCGTCGGCTCGCGCGCCGCCGACGCCTACGGCAGGGAAGCGGCGACGCTGTTCGCCCGTCAGCTGGCGGAGGCCGGTCTGACCATCGTCTCGGGCATGGCGCGCGGCGTCGACGTCGCCGCCCATCGGGGCGCCCTGGCGGCGGCCGCCGGCCTCACGGTCGGCGTCCTGGGCTGCGGCCTGGACGTCTCCTATCCGCCGGGCACGGACCGGCTGCGGCGGCAGATCGCCGCCCGCGGCGCGGTGATCACCGAGTTCCCCTTCGGCGCCACGCCGCAGGCGTGGAACTTCCCGATCCGCAACCGGATCATCGCAGCGCTGGCCAGCGGCACGCTGGTGGTCCAGGGCGAAGCGCGCAGCGGCTCGCTGATCACCGCCCGGCTGGCGCTGGAGCTGGGCCGCGACGTCTACGCGGTTCCCGGGCGGATCTTCGACAGTCGTTCCGTCGGCCCCAACCGGCTGATCCGTGACGGCGCGCTGGCGGCCCAGAGCCCACGGGACATCCTCGAAAGCCTGCCGCTGGCGGCGCGCGATCGCCTGCCGGAGACCCCGCGGCCGGCCGAGATGGCAGCCGCCGAGACGGCTGGCGGTGTGGCCGGCGACGCCGCGCGGCTGCTGGCGGCGATGACCCCGGGCGAGCCGCTGGCGCCCGAAAAGCTCGCCGCCGCCACCGACCTGGCCGTCGAGCGCATCCTGGCGCTGCTGCTCGAGCTCGAGCTCGCCGGCCAGGTGCGTCGCGATCCCGGTCCGGCCTGGTGCCGCCGGGCCTGAAAAGCGGCGGCGGTTGACGGCGGCCGGCTTTTTGTCCATGCTCTACGGCCCCTCGCGGTGGGCCCTCCCGGGCCAGACCTTGCCGCGGCAGTCCCGTTTCAGGAAGCTTCAGCAATGAGCTCACTCGTCATCGTCGAATCCCCGGCCAAGGCCAAGACCCTCGCCCGCATCCTGGGCAAGGAGTACACGGTGGCCGCCAGCTACGGCCATGTGCGCGATCTGCCGCAGAGCGCCGAAGAGATCCCGGCGCGGCTCAAGAAAGAGCCCTGGTCGCGGCTCGGCGTCGACGTCGACGGCGGCTTCGAGCCGCTCTATGTCGTCCCCCGTGACAAGAAGAAGCACCTGGCAAAGCTCAAGGCGGAGATGGCCCGGGCCGACGAGCTGCTGCTCGCCACCGATGAGGACCGCGAGGGCGAGAGCATCAGCTGGCACGTTGTCGAAATGCTCAAACCCGACATCCCGGTGCGCCGGATCGTCTTTCACGAGATCACCGACGAGGCGATCCACGAGGCCCTGCGCCAGCCACGCGACATCGACGACAATCTGGTGCGCGCCCAGGAAAGCCGTCGGATCGTCGACCGGCTGTTCGGCTATCAGCTGTCGCCGGTGCTCTGGCGCCGGGTCGCTCGCGGGCTCTCCGCCGGCCGCGTGCAAAGCGTAGCGGTGCGGCTGTGCGTGATGCGCGAACGCGATCGACGGCGGTTCCGCCTCGCCGCGTACTGGGACGCCGATGCCCGCTTTGCCGAGGGATTCGAGACCCGCCTGGTGCGGCTGGACGACCGGCGTCTGGTGCGGGGCAAGGACTTCGACCCGGACAGCGGACAGCTCAAGAAGCGCAGCAAGGCACTGTGGCTGCGCGACCGTGAAGAGGTCGAGAGGCTGATCGCCGCCTGGCAGAGCCCATGGCGGGTCAGCTCGGTCGAGACGAAGCCGATGAAGCGCCGGCCACCGCCGCCGTTCACCACCTCGACCCTGCAGCAGGAGGCCAACCGCAAGCTGCGCTTCCCTGCTCGCAAGACAATGAGCGTCGCCCAGCGGCTCTACGAGGGTCTCGATTTCAACGGCGAGCGCGAGGGCCTCATCACCTACATGCGAACCGACTCGCTGACCCTGTCGAAGAAGGCTCTCGCCGACGCCCAACGGGTGATCCGGCAGCGCTACGGCGATGAGTTCACCGACGGGCCGCGTCAGTACAAGACGCGCAGCAAGAGCGCCCAGGAGGCGCACGAGGCGATCCGACCGACCGAGATCTCGCGCCATCCGGAGAAGCTGAGATCGGTGCTCTCGCCGGACGAGCTGCGGCTCTACGACATGATCTGGAAGCGCACCGTGGCCAGTCAGATGTCGGAGGCGCGGCTGACGCGCACGGCGGTGGAGATCACCGCGCCGGTCGCCGCCGGCGCCGAGGGCCGCGAGGGGATCTTCGCCGCCGCGGGCAAGACGATCGAGTTCCCTGGTTTTCTGCGCGTCTACGTCGAGGGCTCCGACGATCCGCGCGCCGATCTGGCCGATCGCGAAGTGCTGCTGCCGCCCCTGTCCGAGGGCCAGGAGCTGGACCCGGCGGAGGTCTTGCCGGTGCCTCACGAGACGGCGCCTCCGGCCCGCTTCACCGAGGCCAGCCTGGTCAAAGAGCTGGAAGCCGAAGGCATCGGCCGGCCCTCGACCTACGCCACCATCATCGACACCATCCAGCAGCGCGGCTACGTCGTCAAACAGTCCAACGCCCTGGTGCCCACGTTCACCGCCCACGCGGTGACCCAGCTGCTCGAGAAGCATTTCCGTGAGTACGTGGACACCACCTTCACCGCCCGCATGGAGGAGAGTCTCGACGAGATCGCCGAGGGCAACCTCGATTGGCAGTCGCACCTCAAGGACTTCTACTTCGGCAAGGACGGCGAGGCGGACGGCCTCGAGACGCGCATCGCCAGCGAGCAGCCGCAGATGCAGTACCCCGCCGTCGAGATCGGCGCCCATCCGGACAGCGGCGGGCCGATCGTCGTCAAAGTGGGCCGCTGGGGCCCCTACCTGCAGTACACCGACCCGGCGGGCGAGAAGCAGATCGCCTCGGTCCCCGACGACATAGCGCCCGCCGACCTCGGGGTCGAAGAGGCCATCGAGCTGCTCGAGAAGGCCAACCGCGGCCACCGCCTGCTGGGCAACGACCCCGAGACCGGTCTGCCGGTCTATCTCGCTCACGGCCGCTACGGCGCCTACGTACAGCTCGGCGAGACCTCCGAGGACCGCAAGGCCGCCAAGCCCAAACGGGCCTCGCTGCCCAAGGACATCAGCGAAGAGGAGGTCGCTCTGGAGCCGGCCCTGAAGTGGCTTTCGCTGCCCCGCAGCCTGGGCGCCGACGCGGACGGCGAGGAGGTGATCGCCGCCACAGGCCGGTTCGGGCCGTACATCAAGCGGGGCAAGGACACCCGCTCGCTGACCGCCGCGGACGACGTCTACGCCGTCGGTCTGGCGCGGGCGCTCGAGCTTCTGGCGCAGCCCAAGGGCCGGCGAAAGAGCGCCACACGGAAGGTGCTGCGCGAGCTCGGCAAGGACGACAAGGGCAATGCCGTGCGGCTGCTCGATGGACGCTACGGTCCCTATCTGACCAACGGCACCCTCAACGCCTCGCTGCCCAAGGGCACCCAACCCGAGTCGTTGACCGCCGAGAGCGCCGCCGCCCTGCTCGCCGAGCGCGGCAAGCCGCCCAAGCGACGGCGCAAGGGCGGGCGCAAGAGCTGAGCACACCGTCCCACTCCAGCTAGACTCTTGTTCGTGAGCGAACCCGTCACCGTCGTCGGCGGCGGCCTGGCCGGCTGCGAGTGCGCCTGGCAGCTGGCTCGGCGCGGTGTGCCGGTGGTGCTGCGCGAGATGCGGCCGCAGCGCTCGACGCCGGCCCACAAGACCGGCCGGCTGGCCGAGCTGGTGTGCTCCAACTCGCTCCGGAGTGACGATCCGCTGCACGCCTCCGGCCTGCTCAAACGGGAGATGGAGGCGTTCGGCTCGTTGATCGTCGCCGCCGCCAGGCGGTCTGCGGTGCCCGCCGGCAGTGCCCTGGCGGTGGATCGCGAGCGGTTCGCGGCGGACGTCACGGCGACCCTCGAGGCGACGCCGGGGCTCGAGATCCGCCGCGACGAGGTCCGCGACCTGCCGGCCGGCGACGCCGTGCTGGCCACCGGGCCGCTGACCTCCGAAGCGCTGGCGGCGAGCCTGGAGGAGCTGCTGGGCGGCGAGCATCTGTACTTCTACGACGCCATCGCGCCGATCGTCGACGGCGACAGCCTCGACCACTCGCTCCTGTACTGGGCCTCGCGCTACGGCAAGGGGGGCGACGACTACCTCAACGTGCCGCTCGAGCGCGAGGAGTACCTGGCCTTCCACCAGGCGGTCGTCGAGGCCGAGGTGCTGCCGCTGCACGACTTCGAGCAGAACCTGTTCTTCGAGGGCTGCCTGCCGATCGAGGAGCTGGCGCGACGCGGCGTCGACACGCTGCGCTTCGGGCCGATGAAGCCGGTCGGCCTCACCGCGCCCGACGGCAGCCGCGGCTACGCCGTGGTGCAGCTCAGGCGCGAGAGCCTGGCCCACGATCAGCTCAATCTGGTCGGCTTCCAGTCGCGCATGAAGTGGGGCGAGCAGAAGCGCGTCCTCGGCCTCATCCCCGGCTTCGCCGGGGCGCGCTTCGTGCGCCTCGGCCAGATCCACCGCAACACGTTCATCAACTCGCCGCGCCACCTGGATCGCTTCTACCGCCTCAAGAGCCGGCCGCAGCTGCGGCTGGCCGGCCAGATCACCGGCGTCGAGGGCTACCTCGAGTCGGCCGCCACCGGCCTGGCGAGCGCGCTGTATCTGGCGCTCGAGCGCCGCGGCGGCGGCGCCGAGGCACTGCCCGACACGACCGCTCTGGGCGCCCTGGCGCGACACCTGATCGACTCCGGCGAAGAGAACTTCCAACCGGCGAACGTCAACTACGGTCTCTTTCCGGAGCTGCCACGGCGGCTGCCCCGGAAACAGCGGCGGCAGGCGCACGCCGAGCGCGCCGGCGCCGACCTGGCGGCCTGGGCGGAACGCCAGGACCTGAAGCTCGTGCCGGCGGCGCCCGAGGCCGTCGCATCGGTCGCCGCGGAGAGCCGTTGAAGAGCCTGCTGCGCCGCTACCTGCGCCACCTCGAGGACGAGCGCAACCTGTCGCCCAACACGCTGCGCGCATACCGGCGCGACCTCGAGCGATTCCTCGAGTTCCTGGCCGCCGATTACCTGGGCCGCGCGCCGGCGACCCTCGAGCCTCGGGACGCCGACGGGCTGGCGGTGCGCTCGTACCTGGCCGGTCTGGCCCGCGCCGAGGTCGGCGCCCGCAGCCGGGCGCGCGCGCTGTCCGCGCTGCGCGGCTTCTTCCGCTATGCCGTGCGCCAGGGTGACCGCGCCGACGACCCCACGGCCGGGGTGCCGGCGCCCAAACTGCCCCACCACCTGCCCCGGCACCTGCGGCCGGGCGAGATCGAGCAGCTGATCGAAGCCGCCGATGGCGACGAGCCGCTGGGCCGCCGCGACCGGGCGCTGCTCGAGCTGCTCTACGCCTCGGGGCTGCGGGTCGGCGAGCTGGTCAGCCTCGACTGGGGCGACATCGATCTCGAGGGTCGGGTGCTGCGGGTCGTCGGCAAGGGCGGCCGCGAGCGCATGGTGCCGTTCGGCCGGCCGGCCGAGGCCGCGCTCGGCCGCTGGCAGGAGAGCTGGGCCGGGGTACGCGTCACCGGCGACGCCAGCGAGCCGGTCTTTCTCAACCACCGCGGCGGCCGGCTGACCGACCGCTCGGTGCGGCGTGTCCTCGACCGCTACGTGCGCCAGGCGGCACTGGCGGCCGGCGTGCACCCGCACACGCTGCGCCACACCTTCGCCACTCA
>CALZJC010000221.1 GCA_945787525.1 Thermoanaerobaculia bacterium
CTCGCCGCGAGCTTGCTCGACAAACCGGCCCAGAGGGAGCTCTTCGAGGACGACCCGGGCTTCCAGCTGCCGCGCCATCGGAGCGCCGGCGGCGGCCAGCCGCACGGTGGCCCCCGGGGCCGGCATCCAGTCGCCGTCGAGCCGTACCGTGAGGTCTTTCAGACCCCCCTGGAACCGGCCAGCGGCGCGCAGCGGGCCGGCGGCCAGGCCGGCGGGAAGCCGGGGAATCCACTCCGGCCACACGCCGCGCAGCCGTGCCAGTCCCCGTTCCAGATCCGGCAACGCCAGACGCATGCGGCCGCGCTCCACCTGCCCCTCGGCCGGATTTCCCCGAGGAAGCAGCAAGCGGGCTTCGAGCGACCGGTTCCCAGAAGCGCGCGGCAGCAGCCGCAGCTCGAGATCCAGCGGGATCTGCTCCGCCGTCAGATCGCCGGAGGTCGTGAGAGCGGCCTCTGCAATGACCTCTTCACCTCGGACCCAGCTCGCCTCTCCGGCGCCGCTGAACTCCCCCTGGGCCAGCGAAAGAGACCCGGCCAGGCCGATCCGAGAGCCCGCCAGTGCGGTCTGCTCGAAGAGCTCCGCCTCGAGCCAGGGCCGCGCCAGCTCGCCGGGCAGGCCGGCGGCGGCGAGACGCACTTCGCCGCTCATCGTCCGCAGATCGACCTGACCGCCAACGCGCACCGGCTCGCCCGCGGCCTCGACTCCCAGGAGTCGCGACGCGTCGGCCTCGAGCTCGAATTCGACGGCCAGAGGCTGGTCCGCGTCGATGCCCAGCCAGCCCATGGCCGTGGCCGAAAGACCCTCTCCCTGGAGGACCAGACCTTCGAGCCGCAGCGGCCCCTCGGCGGGTCCGACGACGCTGCCCGCGAGACCGGCCGTGAGGACCGGTCCTCCAGCCGGCTCCGCCTGCAGACGCGCCACCCGCCACGACAGCTCCAACTGTCCATCGACCAGCCGGCCCTCGAGCGCCACGCCCGCGGCCGACACCGCCCCCAGGTGCGGCCGCAGCGCCGCGGGAAGCTCGAAGCCCGCGGCAGCGCCGTCATGCACCTCGAAGCTGTGCAGCGAGATCGGCATCGGGCCGGCCCTCTCGCTAGCGGCGCGCGGCAGCTCGGGCAGGGGTCGAGCGCCGTCGAGGCGCGGCGCCACGAGAACAACCTCGCGCAACACCAGCGACCCCCGGAGCAGCGCTGCGATAGCCAGCTCGACCCGCAGGCTCTCGGCGGTCAGAAACGGCTGCGCCTCGCCCGCCGCGGCAGTTGGCCGCGTCAGCTCGAGCCCCGCGTCGAACGGCCGCAGCCGCACCGCCTCGGCAGCCAACCGCAGCCCGGTGCGAGCCTCGACCGCCACCACCGCGCGGTCGAACAGCGCGCGCTGCACGCCGGGCAGCCGGAGGGCGGCGACGCCGGCGGCCAGAACGACGACAAGAGCCGCGACGATCAGGCCCAGCCACCGCCGGTAGCCGCGTCTGCCCGTCACCGATTCGCTCCCGTCACTCGTCGATTATCCCGCGAATGCGCCGCAGCGGGCGCTGGTGCTCCGAACGGCCCGCGCCGGTGCCCGCTCTGCTGTGGAGGCCGGCTCAGGCGGCCGGCTCGGCCCAGCTCTGCACCGTATAGCGACTGATCCGCACGTCGGGCGCCCAGAAATCCGCCTCCAGGCCCGCCTTGCGCTTCAGGTGGCGCAGGAAAAGCTCCGGCCGCGGCAGTTGACGCCAGACCGCCGGCAAGAAGGTCCCCCGGTGGCCCTCGTGCTCGAGAACCAGACCGTCGATCCCCGGCCGCAAGCGGGAGATCAGATCGGCTTCGTCGACCTCGGGCACCGGCTCGAGATCGGAGAGCACCGAAACCTCCAGCCGCACTCGCGGCAGCTCGCCGGCCTCGAGGCTCGGGAAGCGGGGATCACGAAACGCCGCCGCCAGGGCGTTGCAGCGCACGTCCTCGGCCAGTGGCCGGTGGGCCTCGAGCGAACCGATGCAGCCGCGCAGCTCGCCATCGATCTTGAGGGTGACGAAGCTCGCCCCAGGCCGCGCGAGCCAGTCGGCCTCGACCGCTGGCTGCGACTGCGCACCGAACGCCTCATTGAGCGCCGCCCGCGCCAACCCCAGAAGCACGGTGCCGCGTTCGCCGGGCGCACCCGCCGTCGTCATGCCGCTTCCAGGAAATCGAACGCGCCATACCTCATACCCCGCCGGCGCGCGGCGACCGTCAGCCCGTCGATCGGCAGCCCGCCGCAGGCTCGCCCGCGACCCAGGGGCGCCTGCAGGGCGACGATCGCCCGAGCGGTGTCGCCATCGACGACCCGCGCCCGCTCGTAGGGCAGGTAGTGCGACAGATCCGAGCTGATGACAATGCGTGTCTCCGGCCCTCCCCAGACCGCCTCCAGCACCTCCGCCACCTCCTCGCCCGTGGCCTCGCCCACCACCAGCGGCAGAACCTCGAAGTCGTCGAGCACCACCTGCAGGAACGGCAGCTCCACCTCGAGGGAGTGCTCCGGCTCGTGGGCAGCGGCATGCTCGGCGACCTGCGGCAGCGACGCCACCCGTCGAGCCGCCTCGACGGCGACCGGCACCTCGCCCAGGGGGGTGGCGAAGACGTCGGAGCCCGGCAGGCCGAGGCCGCGCAACGCCACCCGGTGGGCCGGCCCGAGAAGCACGATGCGGCGGATCTCGGCGGCGTCCCCAGCCAGCTGAGTGAAAGCGAAACCGGCCGTCGGCCCCGAGTAGACGTAGCCTGCGTGGGGCGCGATCACCGCCTTGACCCGGGCCGCGCCGGCGCCGCCGGGGCTGGCCGCCGCCAGATATCCCTCGACCTCTCGCCGCAGGGTCGACGGGTCGGCGGGATAGAACATGCCGGCGACTGCCGGCGGGCGCACGTTCCTCATCAGGCCGGAACAGACGGTTCTCTCTTGAGAACAAGCATCGGGCTGCAGATATTCGCTAGGCCGCCGGGCTGGCGGGCCGGCCTACACCTCGTTCACGGCGCCTGCTCGACGGGCAGGTTGGGGTGCTCTCGGTGCCAAACGACGCACGAGTGCCGCATCCCACCGCGGCCGATCTCGCGATCACCGCCTTGCGCGCCGTCAGCGCGTCCTTGGCGCCCATGACCTTCTGGTACATGCAGCTCTCGCCGAGCAGCAGAGGAAGACCGGGAACAACGAGTCCCACGCCTGGGCGATCTCCGCTTGCCGCTCTCGCATCGGCTGTCGAGGTGCCGAGCGCCAGATCAAAACCGGCCGATCAACCAGCCTGAGTCGAGACCGCAGCGCCGCTCCAAACCCGTACTTGATTACGCCTCAATAAACTCCTCCCACTCGCTTCGCGCGGGTGCGGCCGTCAGGAGACTAACAACGATGAGAGTCGTGACCGAGACGATGACGGCCGGAATCGCTATGTAATCCGTATCCATCGGGAAGGAAATCCCGAGAACGTCCAGGCTCTCGGCGCTTTCCTTATAGACAGAGTTGAGCACTGCGATGATCACAACCGTCAACATGCCCGACGCGATGGATGCGACACCGCCAGTCCTGGTCACGCGCTTCCAGAAGAAGGCGGCCAGCAGGGCTGGCGCCAACGAAGCGCCTATCATTGTGTATGACATCAGCGCCATTTCCAAGATAGTCTCGAACTGACTCATCATCAAGTAAGCGAGCAAGCCAATACCGAGAATGCAGGCCCGTTGTATCCAGACGATCTGGCTCTGTGTCGCGTCTTTGTAGAAGAACGCCTGGAAAATATCGCGGGTTACATTCGTTGAAGTCACCATCAAGAAGGTGTTTCCCGTTGAGATGACAATTGCAGCACCAGCCGCCAGCAAGAGGGAGCCGATGATGACTGGCAACTGCTCAAATCCGATCCGTAGGATAATCTCTTCCGCCATCGCACGATTAACATCGCCATCTGCCAGGAAGAAACGTGGATCATCCGAATAGATCGCGAAGCCGACCAGCGCGATCAACATCATCAAGGTCTCAACAACAACGACACCGATGAACATTCCCATGACGGCCTTGCGCGCATTCCGTGCATTATCCGCAGATGAGAATTTCTGGTACATGCTGCTTTCGCTCATCAACAACAGGAACGTGGGCAACGCAATGCCGATCACCCAAAAGAAATTATGTCCTCCCATAACAGAGAGATGACTCGGCTCGGCTTGCTGAATGGTCGTGATAACGGCATCGAGGCCACCGTGACCGGAGATTGCGAACGGCAGGGTTACGACCATCGCCAGTAGCATGATGCTGCCGTTGAAAATATCGATGGACACGATCGATACCATACCGGCTAGCACCGTGAACCCCACAATCAGAAGAGCGGCGATGATCATTCCGGTATCGGGCGATATCGAGCCTTCCGATAGGATCGCGACAAACCTTCCGCCGCCTTTGAACTGGTAACCGGCGATGACCATATAGGCGACGATAATAGTGACAGTACCGAGGACCTTCGCCAGTTGGTTGTAACGCTTCTCGAGCAGGTCCGTCAGCGTGTACTGGGCAATGCGCCGGACGCGCGCAGCAATCATGTAGACCACGAGGATGCCGACCCAGGCACCCGCTGAAAACCACAGCTCCGAGATTCCTGTCCGAAACGTAAGGCCGGCAGTGCCAAACAGGCTGCCCGAGCCAATCCAGGTACACACCAGGGTGGCGACCAACATATAGACGGGCACGCTGCGCCCGGCAACCATGAAATCCTCCGCGGATTCTACGCTGCGGCTCTTGTAGACACTGATACCCAGGAGCATCAGGACATAAGCAACGACGACAACGATATAGGTCATTTGCGTCCTCTCCTACGAGTACGGTTCACTCTCGCCCACATGAACCCGGCTTGACGGGCAAGGATAGGAGAAGCCGGGGCCGGCCGCAAGCGCCGTCGGCGCTCCCCGCCTAGAATTGCGCCATGCGGAAACAGCCCAACAGCTACCACTGCGTCGTCTGCGGTGTGCGCAACGACCTGAGCCTCAAAGTGCGCTTCTACGACACCGTCGACGAGAACGGCCAACCGGAGCTCCTGGCCCGCTTCACCGCTGACACGATCCACCAGGGCTACCCGGGCCGGCTGCACGGCGGCCTGGCCACCGGCATCCTGGACGAGACCATGGGCCGGGCGGTCAACAGCGGCAAGGGCGGGGACGAGCCCACCACCTGGGGTGTCGCCGCCGAGCTGTCGACCCGCTTCCTCAAACCGGTGCCGCTGGGAATCGAGCTCACCGCCCGCGGCCGCATCGTGCGCCACCGCCGGCGCCTCTTCGACGGCACCGGCGAGATCTACCTGCCCGACGGCAGCGTCGCGGTTTCCGCCGAAGGCCGCTTCGTCAGCCTGTCCCTGCAGGAGATCTCGCAGATCGATCCGGAGGAGCTGGGCTGGCGGGTCTATCCGGATCCGCCTCCCTAGGGGTTTCGGCCCGCCGGCAACAGAACCCGCTCGCCTTGCCTAGCCCACCCGCGCCGACTACAGTGCGCTCAGACGCCGAAGGCAGAGAACCCCTCCGAGCAGAGCCCCAGGGCAATGAGCGACCGAACCGCAGTCAACCTGCTGACCCAGATCGAGGCCGCCGTCACGGCCGGCCTAGACCTCCAGTGCCAGCTCCTCGAAGCCCGCTCGGAAGCGCCGATCGACTCGCTGGCCGTCGAGATGGAGCCGGACGGCCAGGGCAAGCCGAGGGTCGCCAACCTGATGTTCCTGCCGGTTGGCGACGACGAAGTGCAGGAGGTCCAGCTGCTGCAGCTCCACTGCACCCTGCCGGCCGTCGTGGCCGCCGAGCGGCGCGCCGACCTGGAGCACTTTGTGACCCGCAACAACTCCATCGTGCCCATCGGCGCCTTCTCCATCACAGTCGACGGCGTCCTGGTCTTCAAATACGTATACCCACTGGGCAAGGCGCGGCCGTTCGAGGCCAGCGAGTTCCTCGAGCTCTTCCTGCTCTGGATGTTCACCCTCGACAGCCTGAGCCCGGTGTTCGAGGACGTCGCCAGCGGCGCGCGCGACGCGGCCGCCGCCCTCGCCGAGCTGGGCTGAGCGCGGCCAGCCGCCGGTGCCGCGCCGAGCCTGGTCAGCCGCTGCGCCGGGCGGCCAGGGGCACCTTGATCAACGCCCAGGCGACGATGGCGAACAGCGCCAGCGCCAGCCAGCCGCCCATGCCGGAGAGCACGCCGCCGGCATCGAAGCCCAGCCAGCTGGTGGCGATGGAGCTGATGCCGCCGGGCGGATCGGGCGGCAGCAGGAAGTAGAGCGCCGCCAGCCCCACCGCCATCAGGGCCTCGCCGGCGATCAGGCCGGAGGCGATGAGCACGCCGCGGTTCTCGGACGCCAGCCGGTCGCTCTCGTGGTACTGACGGCGGCGACGGATCAGTTCGACCAGCCAGGCCAGGACACCCCCGAGGAAGATCGCCGCGGTGGTGTCGAGATGCAGGTACATGCCGACCGCGATGAGCATCGGCGAGGGCGACTTGATCAGCACCAGCGACAGCCCGAAGGCGATGCCGATGAGGATCAGCGCCCAGGGCATGTTGCCGCCGACGATGCCGGTGGCGAGCTGGGCCATCAGCCCGGCCTGGGGCGCCGCCAGCTGCTCGCCGCCGATGCCACCCGGCACCCCGGCGTGCAGGAAGACCATCGGCCAGACCAGGACGAAGGAGACCAGGACGACGGAGATCATCTCGGCCACCTCCATGCGCCAGGGCGTGCCGCCCAGCAGGTGGCCGACCTTGAGGTCCTGGATCATGTCGCCCGCCATGGCCGAGGCGCAGCAGACCACCGCCGCCACGCCCAGCACCGCCGCCACCCCACCGACGCCCTTGACGCCGACCGCCACCATCAGCAGCGCGGCGACGATCAGCGTCGACAGCGCCAGACCGCTGATCGGCTGATTCGAACCACCGATGAGACCCACCAGATAGCCGCCGACCGCGGCAAACAGAAAGCCGGTGACGGTCATCACCAGCGCCGCCACCAGGGCGCCGACAAAGCTCTGGGCGAAGTACCAGTAGAGCGCCGTCATCGGCACCACCGTGGCCGCCACGCCCAGGGTGATCCACTTGAGCGAGATATCGATCTCGAGCCGCGAGCCGGCTTCCTCGGCCGACTCCACGAAAGACTTCTTGCGGAAGTCGCGCACCACCCGCACGAACGCCTGGCCGAGCGAGCCGCGCAGGCCGATCAGGGTGTGCACGGCGCCGACCAGCATGGCGCCGACGGCGATCGGCCGCACGTAGTTGCGCCACACCGAATCGGCCAGCTCCAGCCCCTCGGCGCCACCGGCCCGGCCGGCGAGATCCGGATCGAGGAACAGCAGCAGCGGCACCAGGAAGAGCCAGCCGAAGGCGCCGCCCGAGAAGGCGACCGCCGACAGCCGCGGACCGATGATGTAGCCGACCGCGATGAGCGCCGGCGAAGCCGCCGGGCTGGCCAGAAAGGCGCCGCCACCGTGCGTCACCTGGCCCAGCGGCGCCTCGGGGCTGCCGTGATTGACCAGCGAGCGCGGGAAGCGCAGAAACCACTCCTTAGAGCCGGCGATCAGCTCGATGCCGCGCGAGTTCTTGAACAGCTCGAGCAGCGCCGACAGGCCGATGGCTCCGAAGACGTACTTGGCGCCGCTCTCGCCCTTCTGCCCCGCCTTGACCAGCTCGGCACAGGCCGCGGACTCCGGGAACGGCAGCTCGGCGTCTTCCACCAGGGTGCGCCGCAGCAGGATCACGAACAGCACCCCGAGCACGCCACCGACCAGCATGATCCAGGTCGACGACCAGTAGTCGAGCTCGGCCCAGACCGGCTGGCCGTCGACCCGGGCGATGAGGAACGCGGGGATGGTGAAGATCGCCCCGGCGACCAGCGCCTCGCCCACCGACGCGGTGGTCCGAGCGAGGTTCTGCTCCAGCACGTTGCCGCGCATGAACGGCAGGCGGAAGGCGGCGATGGCCACCACCGCGGCCGGGAACGTGGCCGAGATGGTCAACCCCGCCTTGAGCCCCAGATAGGCGTTGGCGGCCCCCAGCACCACCGCCATCAGGATGCCCAGCACCAGGGCCTTGACCGTCAACTCGGGCAGGTCGGCATCGGCCGGAACGTACGGCACGTGCCGCGATTCACTCTTCTCGCTCATCGGATCCTCCACTCGGCAAAAAGCGCTCAATGGTACACGGGCGGCGCGATTCCGCTTCAGGCTCGCTCTCTGGAGACCGCTCGCCAGTAGCGAGTCGGGGCCGGCCGGCTGGGAAGAGTGGGACAGGTCTCCTTCGGGACTGCCTGGTTGGGGTGAGCGTCAGCGCTCAGGGGCCGGCCGGCTTGGAGATGTGGGCGGGTTCTCCTCAGGACGCCTCGGGCTGTTCCTACTTTGGGAGGGTGGCCCTCGGCTCCGCTCTCCTCGCGCCGGATCGTCAGGGGGCTCCGGGTCGGTGTGCCATGCGCTCGTCGAGAGGCCGTCGGAGCAACCTGCCCACATCTCTGGCGCCGGCCTCCAGCGGTGTCTACTCGGCCAACGCCTCGAAGCTCACCCTCCATGTTGCGGAAGGTGCATCAGCGTCTCGTTGCCGATGGCTCTGCCGCCCCCGCCCCTCCCAGGTCGGAGTGTCCTCTCATAAACCCGACGATCGACACGAAGGTC
>CALZJC010000222.1 GCA_945787525.1 Thermoanaerobaculia bacterium
GCGCTTCGATCTGATGGGCTTCGAGCGTATCGCCGCCTGGTTTCGCCGGCGGGTGCCGACCGCCGGCATGTGCGCCGCCATCAGCCGTTTCAGCGGCTGCCGCTTCGGTGTCCTCACCGGGCCGGGCGCTGGCGCGGCGCTCGACGTGGACAGCGAGCGCGACCTGGAGCTCACCCGTGCCCACCTGAAGCATCTGCGCGACGTTCTGGCCGCCGGCTGGGCCGGCCCGGCCTCGGTGGAGAGGGGATGAGCTAGCCCGACCTTCTCACCAATACGACGATCGGTGAGAAGGTCAGGCTAGTCGGCCGTCAGCGGCAGCTCGACGGCCAGGATCCGCTCGCGATCGCGCACGTAGAGGTTGCGGCCGGCCAGCGCCGGCACGGTCCAGGTCTGGGATTCGAGAAGCTGGGTCTCGGCCAGCACCGCCGGACCGTCCGGCGCCAGCTCGAAAAGCACCAGCCGCCCGCCCGCCTCGAGAGCCAGGATGCGTTCCCCGATCCGGATGTAGCTGGCGCGGGCGATGGCGCGGCTCTTCCAGGCAAGCTCTCCGTTGCCCGCGTCGACGGCCGCCGCCACCACGCCGCTGCGACCGGTCGAGGCGAAGAAGCGATCGCCCACCCGCAGGGCGTTGGTGAAATGGATCGCCATGCGCTTGCTGTGCCAGAGCTCTTCGACCCGCGTCTCGCCCGCCTGCCGCGACAGCCGCAGCAGGCGGCTACCGCCGTTGTACGAAGAGGAGACGAAAATCGTGCCGTCTGCGCCGACGACCGGCGTGCTGATGTTGTAGGGACCGAGGACCTTGTGCGGGTGCCGCCAGAGCAGCGCGCCGTCGTCGGGATCCAGACCCACCACTTCGTCCTGGATGAACAGCACCAGCTGGCTGTCGCCGTCCACCTGCGCCACGACGGGTGACGACTGGGCGCTATCGAACCGCTCGCTGCGCCACACGACGCTGCCGTCCGCCGCGGCGAAGGCGATCGCCCCCGGCGCCTCTCCGCCGACCGGCAGGATCACCGTCTCGCCCCAGGCGATCGGGCTGGCGCCGTAGCCGCGGCGCAGCCGGAAGCCGCCGTACTCGGCCCACAGGTCGTGCCGCCACAGCAACTCGCCGTTGGCCGCGTCGAGTGCCAGGAGCTGGCCCGTCGTGCCGACCGTGAAGACCCGTCCACCGGTGGCCAGCGGCGTCGAGTGCGGCCCTTCGCCGTAGTTCAGTCGCATGCCCCCGGGGCGCGGCGCCGCGTAGCGGTGCGACCAGATCTCCTCACCGGTTGCCGCTGCCAGGGCCACGACCACTTCTTCAGCCCCCTCGCCGTACAGCGTGAAGAGCCGCTCGCCGACGACCGCGATGCCCGAATAGCCCTCCCCCAGCGACCGCGACCAGCGCGAGCCGAGACCGTCAGCCGGCCAGCTCGCTGCCAGACCCGGATCGTCGACCTGGAAATCGCGCCCCGGACCACCCCATTGAGGCCAGTCCTGCGCGGCGACCGCGCCGGCGCCGAGAGCGAAGCCGGCGAGCAAGAGCTGGGCTGAGAATCGCATCGTGCCTCCCGCGGTTTCCTTCGCAGAGCCCGTCCGGATGGATGCTCCCGGCGGCGCCTCTCCAACTTCCTCGACCCGGCACTTCGCCGCCCCGCCGCAAGACGGATCCCGGGCCGCCCACCCTACCGGCGCAACCTTCAAGGGAGGCCGCGCGAAGACCGACTCATGAGCGCCGCGTGCCGCGCACCTGCCTCGGATTCGTCGCGTCCCGTGCGGGCCGCGCAACACCGTGCCGTGGGACTGGCGCTGCTGGCGCCCTTGCTGCTGGCCGGCGCCACGGCCGCCGAGCGCCGCCCGGCCGGCACCCCGGGCCCCGAGGCGGAAGCGCTGGCCCGCCGCATGATGGTGGCGGTGGACGAGCCGGCCTGGCAACGCACCGGCGCCGTGCGCTGGAGCTTCCGCGGCGACCGGGATCACCTGTGGGATCGCCATCGCGGTCTGGCCCGCGTCCGCTGGGGCGACATAGAGGTGCAGCTCGACCTGTCCACCCGGTCGGGCGTCGCCCTGGACGGCGGCCGCAAGGTGACCGGCGACAGGGCGATCAGGCTGGTGAACAAGGCCTTCGCCCGCTGGACCAACGACGCGTTCTGGCTCAACCCGGTGGTCAAACTGCTCGACCAGGGGACCGAGCGCAGCCTGGTCCGACTCGACGGCGGCACCGACGCACTGCTCGTCGAGTACACCTCGGGCGGCCTCACGCCGGGCGACGCCTACCTCTGGGTTCCGGGCGCCGATGACCTGCCGGCGAGCTGGAGGATGTGGACCTCGAACCTGCCCAAGGGCGGTGTCCGGGCGACCTGGGAGTCGTGGGTCGAGCTCGCCACCGGCGCCCGCATCGCCACCTTCCACAAGCTGCCGCTGGGCAACGTGACGATCGGCGATCTCGCTGGCGCCGGCACCTTGGGCGAGCTCGAGCCAGGCCCCGAGCCCTTTGCCGCCCTGCTCACCGGCCCCTGAGGCGGCCGCAGCTCCTCTGCTACACTCTCGAACGCGATTACGATTCGTGGTTTGAACCGGGCGTGCCGCAGGCTCGCTGGAGCCGGTGACGCCCACCCAGGGAGGTTGCCATGCGCTCTCGAGCTCGCTACCAGTTCCTCGCCATCTTCACCATCTTCGCTCTGGCCGCCTGCGCCCCGCCGGCCGAACAGGCGGAGCCGGCGCTGGCGGAGCCGGCGGTCGACATCGCCGCCGAGGAACAGACGATCCGCGACTCCTCGATGCAGTGGCTGGCGGCCGAGCAGGGTCGCGACCTGCTGACCGTCATGAGCTTCATGGACGCCAACGTCGTCTCCATCTTCGACGGCCAGATCCACCGCGGCCGCGCCGCGGTCGAGGCCGCCACCCAGGCGCGATGGGCCGCCCAACCCGACGGGACGATCGAATGGGTGACCAACTCGGTAAAGGTCGCCGCCTCCGGTGACCTCGCCTACGAGCTCGGCTCCTGGACGACGGACCCGGACGGACCGGCCGATTCGGCCGCCGAGACCGGCGAGTTCGTCTGCGTCTGGAAAAAGGTCGACGGCCAGTGGAAAGCGGTCGTCGACGCCGGGTCGACGATCAAGAAGCCCAAAGCCTAGCCCTCGTCGCCACTGTCCAGGCGCCGCAAGGGCGGCCTCTCGCCCCCCACGACAGAGTCCGGCGGGATACGGAAGTAGTGGGGCGTCAGCATCGTGCCGGGCAGGGTGCGCACCCGGTCGCCAATGCGGATCGGCCCCATCTGGGTACCGGCGCCCAGCATGCAGCCGTTGCCGATCTCGACCAGGCCGAAGCGGAACCGGCCGCCGCCCTCGTAGGCGTGCACCGAGATCCTGCTGAACGCCCCGACCACCGTGTCCTCGCCGATGAAGACGAGCTCCGGGCGGAAGTGGTCCAGCCAGGCACCCTGCATGATCTCGGACCGCCGCCCGATGCTGGCTCCCATCCAGCGCAGGAACCGGTTCTTGGCCGGCGTGCCCTTCATGATCATCGACACGACCATCTGGACCATCAACAGCCAGCGGCGCCCGGTGCCGACGTTGACCTTGCGCCAGTTGACCGAGCCCGACTCCTCGGCCACGCCGAGCCCCGAGATCGTGTACTGACGCTTGACCGGCTTGAGGAACGCGTCCAGCCGCTCCCTGCCCTCGGCGGTCCGCGCGTCGAGGGTCGTCACGTCGACGCCGCGGCCGCCCGAGGTCTTGGAGATGGAGATGGTGCGGCCGGTCTTGTGCGCGTAGCGGATCGCGCGGTCGAGGATCTCGATCGTCACCCGTCGCATCACGTCGAGGGGCTGCGGGTCGCTCTTTGTCATCACCTCCGGACTCTACAATCAACCGATGGACGTTGCGCTGGCAACCTGCGCCGAGCTGCCGGAGCCCGATCTCGACGAGGCGCCGTTGCTCGAGGCATTGGCGGCCGAGGGGCTGACCGCCGGTGCGCTGGCCTGGGACGATCCGACGGCCGACTGGTCCGCTGCCCGCATGACCGTGCTGCGCTCCACCTGGAACTATCCGCTCCGCCCGGCGGCCTTTCTCGATTGGCTCGCCTCGACGGCTCGCCTGACCGACCTGTGGAACCGGCTGCCGACCGTGCTCTACAGCTTTCACAAGGGATACCTGCTCGACCTCGAGCGTTCTGGGATCGCCGCGGCGCCGACCGAGCTGGTTGCGCAAGGCTCCGACCGACCCCTGGCCGAGATAGCGGCCGCGCGCGGCTGGCGAGACGTGGTCGTCAAGCCGGCGATCTCGGCCGCCTCGTACCGTACGAGACGGATCCGCGAACAACAGCGAGCGGCGGGCGAGTCCCACCTGCGCGCCCTGGTGGCCGATGGCGAAGCGCTGGTGCAAGAGTACCTGCCCGCGGTAGAGGATTACGGCGAGCGGGCGCTCATCTGGATCGACGGAGAGCTGACCCACGCGGTGCGCAAGAGTCCCCGCTTCGACGACGACCACGAGTCGATCTCGGCGGCGCTGCCGATCGCACCGGCCGAGGCGGCGCTGGCCGCTGCGGCGCTGGCCCGGGCCACCGAGGTCGGCGGCGAGCCGCCGATGTACGCCCGGGTCGACGTCGCGCCCGGCCCGGCGGGCGACCCGCTGCTGATGGAGCTCGAGCTCATCGAGCCGTCGCTGTTCTTCCCCCAGTCTGCCCCAGCCTTGGGGCGCTTTGTGGCCGCGATCCGCAAGAGACTCGACGGCGGCGGCGCGAGCCGGCTTGCGGAGTAGCTACCGCCGGCGCCCGCTGCGGGCGGGGCCGGCGAGCACCAGCCCGAACGGCGGGATGTCGATCCGTAGCGACGCCGCCAAGCCGTGTGATGGCCGCGCCTCGGCGAACAGTCGGCCGGGGCTCCGCCCGCCCCCTCCGAAACGCCGCTCGTCGCTGCTGAGAAGAGTGCGCCAGCGACCCGCCACCGGCACGCCAAGCCGGTGGCGGGGCCGGGCCACCGGGGTGAAGTTCGCCATCACCAGGACCGGCCGGCCGGAGCCGTCGTAGCGCAGGAAGCTGAACAAGCTGCGCTCGCTGTCATCGGCGTCCACCCAGGCGAAGCCACCGGGCTCGAAGTCGCGCTCGCGAAGCGCCGGCTCGTCGCGTAGCAGCCGGTTGAGCTCGCGCACCCAGCGCTGGACGCCACGGTGGTCCGGCCGGCGCAGCAGCTCCCAGTCCAGTCTGCGGTCGTGGTCCCACTCCGCCCACTGGCCCAGTTCGCCACCCATGAACAGCAGCTTCTTGCCAGGTTGCGCCCACATGTAGCCCAGCAGCAGTCGCAACTGGGCAAGCCTCTCCTGGTCGCTGCCCGGCATCTTGCCGGCGAGCGACCCCTTCTCGTGCACGACCTCGTCGTGGGACAGCGCCAGCATGAAGCGCTCCTGGTGGGCGTAGAGCATCCGAAACGTGAGCTCGCTGTGGTGGAAGCGCCGGTGAACCGGCTCGTGTCGCATGTAGCCCAGGGTGTCGTTCATCCACCCCATGTCCCACTTGAGATCGAAGCCGAGGCCGCCCAGGTGGCCGCCCCGGGTCACGCCCGGCCAGGCGCTCGACTCCTCGGCGACCACCAGGACACCAGGGAACTCGGCCTGCACCATGCGGTTGAGCGAGCGCAGGAAGTCGAGGGCGCCCAGGTTCTCGTTACCGCCGTATTCGTTGGGCTGCCATTCTCCCTCACCCCGCGAGTAGTCGAGGTAGAGCATCGAGGCGACGGCGTCGATCCGCAGGGCATCGATGTGGAAGCTCTCGAGCCACCAGCGAGCGCTCGACAGCAGAAAGCTCCTGACCTCGCCGGAGTCGTAGTTGAAGACCGCGCTGTCCCAGTCGGGGTGGTGGCCCTTGCGGGGATCGGGATGCTCGAAGAGGGCCCGGCCGGCGAACCGGTAGAGGCCATGCCGGTCGCTGGGGAAGTGGCTGGGAACCCAATCCAGGATCACCCCGATTCCCGCCCGGTGCAGGATCTCGATGGCCGCTCGCAGGTCGTTGGGGCTGCCGTAGCGGCAAGTCGGCGCGAAGTAGCCGGTCGCTTGATAGCCCCACGAGCCGTAGAACGGATGCTCGGCCAGCGGCATCAGCTCGACGTGGGTGAAGCCCATGCCGACCGCATACTCCGCCAGCTTCCGGGCGCTCGCCCGGTAGCCCAGAAAGCGGCCGTCCGCCGTCTGGCGCCACGAGCCCAGATGCACCTCGTAGGCGCTCAGCGGCCGGTCGGCGGCCTGGCGTCCGGCGCGGCCACGCATCCAGGCCCCGTCGCGCCAGTGGCGTTGCGGCGCCGGCACCACTGAGTCCGGCGACGAGGGGTCGATGAACGACACCGCCAGCGGGTCGGCCCGCGACTCTTCCCGGCCCCGCGCGTCGGTGACCGCCAGCCGGTACAGCTGACCCGGCTGCGCCCTGGCTATCCGCCCGGTCCAGATACCG
>CALZJC010000223.1 GCA_945787525.1 Thermoanaerobaculia bacterium
AACCGCTCGTGCACCGCGGCCAGCCCCTCCGTGTAGTACAGCTCGTGATCGAAGATGTAGTCCACCATCGGCCGGTTGCGATAGACCAGCTCCCGCTGCTCATTGCCGATCACCGCCGTCTTCAACACCGCCGGCACGTCCTCCCACTCCCCGAGCCCGTCGCCGTCGGCATCTCCCGCCGCCGCCTCCCCGAGTCCCAGCCGGTGAGCCTTGGTCGGCTCATGCGGGCGATGGTCCGGCACCCCCTCCGTCGCCCCGGGAAACACCGGACAGTGCTTCGGCCGCGGCTCGTTCGACACCTCCACCCCGGCGCAGCACTCCGCGCCGCCTCCAGCCACACACCGCGGCCGCGGATTCGTCGGCCACATCTGCTCGTCCGTCGTCCAGTCCTCCCAGAAGCTGGCGCCCACCGCCTCGATGAAAGCGCTCCAGGCGAAAGCGTCCGGGCAGCTCATGGCGGGGTTCGTGATCTCGGGGCCGTAGTCGATCCGCCCCTCCTCGCCCAGCGAGATCTCACACTGCGGCGAGTCGCGGACGTCCGCGAGGAAGAACATCGAGTAGTCGATGGCGTTCGGGGGGTCGGTCGCCAGAAGCGGGGCGCCCACCAGGAGGCCCAGAGCGATTATCGTCTTCTTCAAGGGTCCTCTCCTCTCGTTCAATCCCGCCGGCAGGTCGGTGGGTAGCGGGGCCCCGACCCGCTTCCGCGCGGCGGCCGATGGTCGGAGAGTCCCTACGGACAGGTGGCGAAGGCGTTGGTGTCGGTGATCGCCGGGGCGGGCCGCCCGAGGCGGTTGTTGTACGTCTGACGGTCCCCGGTCTCGGTGTCGGTGACGGTCAGGTCGAAGTTGACGTTGGTGAGGGCGCTGTAGAAGACCCAGAAGTGACCGTTGTCCCCGCAGCGATTCAAGAGCTGGACGATCACGTCCTCGCTGCTCGGACTGAAGAAATAGAAGCTGCCGGTGTCGGTGCCGCTGAACGAGACCCTTCCAGGATCGCCGTTCCCCAGAGCGACCTCGACCTTGAAGCGCTCGTCGCCGAGCAGGCAGAGGGTCTCCGGACCATCCTGGCAGGGCATGCGGTTGCGGAACGTGCACTCCGTTCTGCCCCACTCCATCTTCCTGCCCCGGTACGCGCCCTGGATGAGCACTGCGAGATCGTCGTCGGGCAGATCGTCGAGAGGCCACGAGATCTCCAGTTCGCCGTTTGCGTCGGTCCTGCCGCTCCTGGTGGGAAGCGAGACGACCGTGTCGTCGGTGTCGTCCAGGGAGACGATCTCGCCTGTCAACGTCACCTTGACGCGCTTGCGGCCCTTGCCCCGGTCCTCGACCCTCGTGGTGCAACGGATAGAGTTCTCGGAGCCGTCCTGGGTCGAGAAGCCCTCGGTGAAGAAGGCCAGCTCGATGGGCGGGAACTCGATCGAGGGAACCCGGCAGTCCAGGCTGGTCGTCTGCGTGCCGGAGGAGGATCGGAAAACGGGCTCGTCGCCCATCGCGGTCGTGGCTCCGGTCAGGTTCGCAAACCCAGAGAACAGGAACACGAGAACCAGGCTGCTGCACTTCATGGCGCCCCCCTTTGCCTCTTTGGTTCTGGACCAGCTGTGCTTGAAAAGCCCGCCAATGCTAGAGAAGAGCGGGCCGGGAGTCAAACCCGGGGCTGGGGAACGACTTCGGTTCCTTGCCGATGAACCGCGTCTTGGCGCGCGGCGCCGGTCTTGGCTCGGTGTATGCTCCTGCGATATCCAGAAGATGAACGAGTGACAAAGGGGGTTCTTCGATGGCAACGCTCTTCGTACGCCACGAGGTTGTGGACTTTGGCAGTTGGAAGCAGGCCTACGACGACTTCGACGCCGAGCGCCGGACGATGGGGGTGACGGACCACGGCGTCTATCAGACGGATGGGAATCCGAATGAGGTCACCGCCTACCATCACTTCGACACGATGGAGGCAGCCAAGGCCTTCGCGGGCAGCGCGCGGCTGCGCGAGGTGATGGCGGCCGCGGGCGTTCAGGGTGAACCGACCATCTGGTTCGGCAACAAGGTCTAGCCTGCGATTCCCGCAGCGTAGGGGCCTGCCGAACGGCGGGCGGCTGGGGGATCGAGCGGGCGGCTGGCCAGGGCGCTATCTCGGGCCACGCCGGACTTGATCTGGTTTTAGGTCGGCCTCAAGGTGACGGCACCACCGCCGTGCTAAACGGCCGTGCGCTGGGCAGCCGCCGGCTCGGCCAGCTCCTCCAGCAGCCGGCCGCCGGTCGAGTCGATCTGGTCGGCCAGGAACCGGCAGCGGGGCTGGGCCCGTTCGAGGTAACGCTCGAGGACCGCACGGCGCTCGGGGTGCTGTCGCGCCTGATCGAGCAGGATCCGGCAGATCGCGGCCTCCGCCATCAGCGCCGTCAGGCGTTCCGCATGCAGCTGGGCGTGGGCAAAGTCCCGCTTCGGGTCCCAGTCCTTGAGGAAAGCCCGGGTCCGTGAGCTCAGCGGGGTGCCTTGGAGCGAGCGCAGCTTCTTGCCCGCCAGTCGCGTCATCAGGTGCTGCTGGGCGCTGTAGGAGATCCCCTGCACTCGGGCCACCCGGCGCTCCAGGGCGTCACGGCCCGACACCGAGCGCCACTGGGCCTGGGCGCGGCGGCGCAGGAAGGCCTGGGGGTTCCTGAGAATCCCATTCAGCGTGTCCCGGGTCGCCATCAGGGCCTGGATCTGGCTGGTGCCCTCATAGATCGGCAGCACCAGGGAGTCCCGCACCAGCTTCTCGGCCGGGTAGTCGGTGGTGTAGCCGTTGCCGCCGTGGATCTGGAGGCACAGGCGCGCCATCTGTACAGCCCGCTCTGCCGCCAGATACTTGAGCAGCGGCGTCGTCCGGCGCAGCCGTCGCTGGTGGGCCTCGACCCGCCGCTCGAGACGCTGGCGCTCGATCTCGTCCGCCGGCGGCGCCAAACGCAGCCGCAAAGCCCCCTTCTCCGCCAGCTCCTGGTGGACCGCGGCGTACATGGCCAGCGCCCTCAGGCCCTGGATGTCGGTACGCATCTCGTCCAGGTAGTCGGCGATCAGCTCGTGCCGGTCGATCGTCTTGCCCATGGACCGGCGCTGCGCCGCGTAGTCGCGCGCCGCCCGGTAGGCGGCCTCGCACAGCCCGATCGACTCGAAGCCGACGCTGACCCGGGCTCCGTTCATCAGAGTCAGCATGTGCTTGAAGCCCTCGCCGCGCTCACCGATCAGCCAGGCGGGCGTGCGGTCGAAGTGGATCGAGGCGGTCACCGCGGCGTGGTGCCCCAGCTTCTCCTCCAGACGGTCGATGGTGGCGTGCCAGGTGCGGCCGCCGCCGGGCGCGTCGTCGTACGTCTTGACCAGGAACATCGATAGCCCGCGAAGGCCGGCGAACGGATCGTCCGGGTCCGCGGCCTGCTCCGTGCGGGCGATGACGAAGTGGTACTTGCCGTGCCCGGAGGTAATGAAGATCTTCTGCCCGGTCAGCGTCCAATTCCCGTCGGCGTCCTGCTCACCGACCGCGCGCAGCGCCGCCATGTCGCTGCCGGCGTCCGGCTCGGTGATGTCCATGCAGCCCCAGGCCTCGCCGCTGGCGATCTCGGCGATCTCTTCGGCGAAACGAGTATGGCTGATCTTCAGACTCTCGCCGTCGAGCTCTGTGGTGCCCTCCTCGATCGACAGCGCAAGCATCGCCAGCGCCATGCCGCCGTGGAACGAGTAGTGCGTCATCACCGTCTGCTCGGTCCGCCCCAACAGCTCGTTGTGGACGTTGTAGAGCAGCACCGGCGCGTTGACGCCACCCAGCTCCCGCGGCATGCACATGCCGTGGACTTCGAGCTCGCGCATCTTCCGGTAGATCCCCTGCAGCCGGGGCGGGAACTCCGCCTGGCCGTCCTCGAACAGCACCCCTTCGCGGTCGATCTCGGCGACGTGGGGCGCGATCTCCTCGGCGACGAACTCGCCGAACATGGTCACGATGTCGATGTAAAACTCGCGCGCCTCCTCGACACTGCGGAAACCGTCCGGAAGCTGGAGGCCGAATTCACAGACCTCGACGATCGGTCCCCAGTCGATCCCCTCTTCGAGGTACCAGCGCAGATCCTCGTTGTCTGTGAAGAAGTTGGCCATGGCTTCAGTCCTCCGGTCGAAAGAGCCCCGACTTGGCGACCCGCACCAGCTCCGCGAGGTTGCGCTCGCAGTCGGTCGCGCCCAGCGCCTCGAAAGTGGCGATGCTGGCAATCAGCAGATTGATCACCTGGTTGACGTAGGCCTCCGGATCGACGTCGGCCCTTAGCCGCCCGCGTTCTTGCCCTTTGCGGATGTAGTCGCAGGTCACCCGGACCCAGGGTTGTATCAGCCGGCCCATCAGCTCCCGGGTCTCCCGCGGCCGGTCGAGGATCTCGCGCAACAGTAGCCGGGCCCGGTCCGGGTCGGCGTTGAAGAAGGCCACCATCTCCCCCAGGACCCCGTCGAACTGCCCGTGGCTCGAGCTGGCGGCCTGCAGCAGGTGGGGCAGCACGTCGTTCCAGTGCGCCAGCACCTGCTCCAGCACGCTGCGCCGCAGGTCCTCCTTGGACGGGTAGTGGTAGAGCAGCGACTGCTTGCGGATCCCGACCGCGTCGGCAATCGCCTGCAGCGGCGTCCCGTCGTAGCCCCGGGCCGCAAACAGCCGGATGGCCTCCTCGAGGATCCTCTCCCGGATCTCGGTCGGCCGAGGCTTGAGGGCGGTGCGGCCACCTACCATCAGGTCAAGAATTGTCTACCATTTGGTAGGCTGAGTCAAGGCCCTCACTTGGCGCTGGAGTCATCAACGGTGTAGCTTGGATGGGTGCAACCGGCGCGCCGGCAGTACCTGGCCTTCGCAGCGTTGTCCGCCGTGGCAGCCGGCCTGACAGCGGTGCTGTCCCGCTCTCACAGGGCCCTGTTCCAACCGTACTTCGGGGGCTCAGACCCGCTGCTGGTCGTCACCCTGACGATCGTTCTCGGCGCCGTTTCGCTGGCAGCGTTGCATTCTCGAAGCCGGTTCGAGGTCTTCAAGGGCAGGGCGACAGTCCGGGGAGTGGCGTTTTCGGCGGGTCTGGCCACACTGCTCGCGGTGGCGATGATCCTTGCCGACTTCCTCTTCATCCGGTTTCCCGAGGAGATGAACGTACCGCCGCCGGAGGCCCTGCTGTTCTATCCCGCCATCGGCTACGTCGTGGAGCTCCTCTTCCACACGCTGCCCCTTGCAACCCTGATACTGATCCTGGGCAAGCTGCTGAAACCGGCAGGGACACAGCGTGTCGTTTGGCTCGGCATTCTCCTGACCTCGCTTCTGGAGCCGACCTTCCAGGTGGTGTTCCCCGGGGAGCCTCTCTCGTGGACCGCGGCCTATGTCTGGGTGCACGTGGCCGTGCTGAATCTCCTCCAGCTGTACGTCTTCCGGCGCTACGACTTCGTGTCCATGTACTCGTTTCGCCTCGTCTACTACCTCTATTGGCACATCGTCTGGGGCGTTGTGCGGCTGCGCGTGCTGTTCTAGCCGGCCTGGACAGACTGCCTGTGTCGTCGGCGCCGAGTGGCGCACTCGGAGGTGCCGGTCGGGGCTCTAGTCGCGCCGGTTGGTGAACTGGAACTCGGGTCCCAGGTCGTCGGCCTCGCGGGCGATCTGCATCACCTGCTGGAGGTCGTCCCGCTTCTTGCCGCTCACCCGCACCTGGTCCTCCTGGATCTGGGCCTGGACCTTGAGCTTGGCCCGCTTGACGCGCTTGACCAGCTCCTTGGCGATGTCGACGGGGATGCCGTTCTGCAGGGAGATCTTCTGGCGCCGGGCGCTGCCGGCGGCGTCTTCGGCCGGTCCGATGTCGAGGTTCCTCAACGCGACGCCGCGGCGCACGAGCTTGCTTCTGAGCACGTCGAGAACCGCGGTCAGCTTGTAGTCGTCGTCCCCCAGCAGGGAGATCTCGCCGGCACCCTTGTCCCAATCGATCCGGCACTTGCTGCCCCGGAAGTCGTACCGCTGGGAGATCTCCTTGCGGGCCTGGTTGATGGCGTTCTCCACCTCTTGAAGGTCGGTTTGCACAACGATGTCGAAAGACGGCATGCTGGTTCTCCCAAGAGCGACTCGGTTGGTGGTCAATCTAGCAGAGCGGGGGGCAGATTGCCGCCGCGCCGCGGCCCGACCGAGGAGAGAAGGGCGGTCGGGGGGTAGAGTGGTCCGGTGAGCGACGAGCAGGACAGGAAACCGAGCCCCGAGGATGCCGAGCTCGAGCGCGAGATCCGCTCGCGGCGCAAGTTCTCACTGGCCGAGGCCGTCGGCCGCGCCGCCGGCGACCTGATGAAGAGTACCTCGAAAGCCGCCTCGCCGATGTCGAGGGGGCTTAGCCGGTCTTCCTCCAGCGGCACGTCCGGGAGAGCGAGACCCTGCTGGCGGCGAGCTACGACCGGCCGCTCGTCGCGCTGGCCCGCGTCACGGAACACCTCTTGAGCTCGGAGGCCCGGCTGCGGCGGTTCGTCGCGCAGGTCGATGCGGAGTGGGGACGGCTCTACTCCGAGCGGCCGTACTTCGATCCGGAGGGAGCCCCGCCCCGCCCCGGAGATCCCTACACCCTGGAGTCGGTCCGCACCGCCCTGGCCGACCTGCTCGACGGGCTGCGCGCCGCCGAAGGCACCGAGACCCAGCAGCCGGCCGACTAGCCGGCCGATCAGCCGCGGGAGCGTGGCTGCGAGCCGCCGATGGCGGGCTGCCGCCGGTCGGCTACCAGATCACGGCCCGCTGATCGGCGCCGCGCACCATCGAGTCCCCCTCCTCGCAGCCGAAGGCGGTGGCGAACTCCGGCATGTTGGCCAGCGGGCCCAGGGTGCGGAAGTTGGCCGGTGAATGGGGGTCGGTGTTGATCTGCAGCTTCAGCGCCTCGTCGCGATAGTTCCTTCGCCAGGCCTGCGCCCAGGAGAGGAAGAAGCGCTGCTCGGGCGTGAAGCCGTCGATCTCCCTCGGGTGGCTCTTCTCGAGGGCCATCCGCAGAGCGTGGTAGGCCATGGTGAGACCCGCCAGGTCGCCGATGTTCTCGCCCAGGGTGAGCTCGCCGTTGACGTGCAGGTCGCCCACGGCGACGAACTCGTTGTACTGCTCGACGAGCTTCTGGGTGCGCTCTTCGAATCGCGCCCGGTCTTCGTCGGTCCACCAGTTCCGCATGTTGCCCTGATGGTCGAACTTGCTGCCCTTGTCGTCGAAGCCGTGCATGAACTCGTGGCCGATGACGGCACCCATGGCGCCGTAGTTGACGGCATCGTCGATCGCGCCCTCGAAGTAGGGCGGCTGCATGATGGCGGCCGGGAAGACGATCTCGTTCGAGACCGGGCTGTAGTAGGCGTTGACGGCCTGCGGTGGCATGTGCCACTCGTTGCGGTCGATGGGCTTGCCCATCTTGTCCAGGTTGCGCCGCATCTCGAAGGCGTTGCCGCTGCGCACGTTGGCCAGGTAGCTGTCGCGGCCGATGTCGAGCCGGGTGTAATCCCGCCACTCGTCGGGGTAGCCGATCTTGGCGGTGAAGGTAGCCAGCTTTTCGAGCGCCTTGGTCTTGGTCTCGTCTCCCATCCAGGGCAGCGCCTGGATCCTCATGCCGACGGCGGTGCGCAGGTTCTCGATCATCTCGTCGGCCCGGGCCTTGGTGGCCGGCGGGAAGGCGGTCTCGACGTACACCTGTCCGAGGGCCTCGCCCATGCTGCCGCTCACCCGGTCGACGGCTCGCTTCCAGCGCGGTTTGAGCTCCTGGGTGCCCTGCAGGGTCTGCCCGTAGAAGGCGAAGTCCTGTTCGACGAAGGCGTCCGAGAGATAGGGGGCGGCGTCGTTGACGACGTGCCACCGGAGATAGCTCCCCCAGGCCGCGAGCGGCAGCTCCTCGAGCAACCGGTTCATCTCGGCAAAGAACTTCGGTTGGGCGTAGGAGAAGGTCTCGAGATCGGCCAGGCCGAGGCGCTCGAAGTAACGGGACCAGGAGTAGTGGGGTGTGGCCTCGTCGGCCGCGGCCACCGTCTGGATGTTGTAGAAGTTGGCCGGGTCGCGCAGCTCCACGTTGGTCAGAGAGGCCTGCGCCAGCCGGGTCTCGAGCGCCAGGACGTTCTCGGCCGCCGCTGCCGCGCTCTCCGTCGAGTCGCCGAGAAGCTGCAACATGCTGGAGACGTGAGCGACGTACTTGTTGCGCAGCTCCACCGACTCCTCGTCCTCACGGGTGTAGTAGTCACGATCGGGCAGCCCCAGGCCGCCCTGGGTGGCGTAAAAGATGTACTGGTCGCTGTTCTTCAAGTCCTGGAAGACCGCCGGATCGAACAGCAGGGTCGTTCCCCGCAGATGGAACTCGTCGATGAACGCCTGAAGATCCTCCAGGTCGGCGATCGCGGCGATGCGCTCCATGTTGGCGGCCAGCGGCTTGGCCCCGTCACTCTCGAGCTTCTCGGTGTCCATGGCGGTGCGCCAGAAGTCGCCCGCCTTGCGCTTGTTGGTGCCCGGCTCGGCGTCGGCCGCCGCCGACTCTTCGAGGATCTTGCGCAGCACTTCGTAGTTGCGCTCGCGCAGCTCGGAGCTCATGCCCCAGGAGCTCTGCTCGTCGGGGATGGCGTTGCGCGCCAGCCAGTTGCCGTTGGCGTACTGGTAGAAGTCGTCGCAGGGGTCGGCGGCCAGATCCATGTTGCGCCGATCGAGCCCGCGCTCGTTGGTCTTGTACTCCTCCGGCGCCATCTCTCTTTCGGCCGGCGCAGCCGGTGTGGCGAGCAGCAGAGAGCAGGTGGCGAGGGCGGCGAGAGCGGTCGGCGTGTCGGGCATGTCTGGTGTTCCTTTCGGATGAGGGTTCGCCGGCCGGCCGCGGACACTCCCGGGCCCAGGGCCGTCATCGGGTCTTACGGAGAACCCGCCCGGCTGTTGCAGCCGACCCGCCGGCCGCTCCGCCGCCGACCGGGGCGACCCGCGCGAGATGTCGTAACGGACGTCCGAGTCCCGGTCGCCGCAGAACATTCGCAGACCGGGATCGTAGAGGGGGCGAGAGGCCTGAGATCGGCCGGCGCGCCAGCACCGGCGCCGCGGCAGGTGGCGGCAAGCTCGAGGGGGAATCGCGAAGATGAGATCGACCGTACAGCC
>CALZJC010000224.1 GCA_945787525.1 Thermoanaerobaculia bacterium
AGTTCGAGCCCGAGCACGGCTACGACCTGATCCTGATGAGCGAGTCGGCCCAGTACATCTGGCTGGACTCGCTGTTCCCCCGGGTGCGCCGCGTGGCGCCGGGCGGGCATCTGCTGCTGGCCGACTACTTCGTGGTCGTGAACGACGGCAGCCAGGCCGCCCGCAGCGGCCATCCTCTCGACGGCTTCCTCGAGCGCGCCGCGGAGTACGGTTGCGAGTTGCGGCGGCGCGAGGACGTGACCGAGCAGACCGCACCGACCCTCGCTCTGGCCTCGAGCTGGCTCGACCGCTACGGCGTCAAGATCGCCGCGGTGCTGGCCGAGCGCGCCGACCGCCGGCATCCGTGGCTCTACGGGCTCGGCGACAAGCTGTTCGGCGGCCGTGTGCGCCGCAAGCTGGAGCAGGAGCGCACCCTCTGCGACCCCGAGGTCTTTCGCCGGCTCAAGCGCTACGAGTTTATGCTGTTCGGCGTACCGGACGATGCGGCTGCCGGCGGTTAGCCCTCCTTCTCATAGAGTGGTCGGCTGATGTCCGCGGTGATCTTCCTGGCGATCCGGGCAGGCGACCACCGGTCGCTGGGCTCGTTGCTGGAGCGCCGGCCAGCCCTGGCCCGCTGCGTCATGCCCGAAGCCGAGGCACCGGGCGGTGTTGCCGGTTTCACCGCTCTTCACCTGGCGGTGAGTGTCGGCGATCTGCAGAGCGCCCGCATGCTGATCGAGGCCGGCGCCGATCTGGAGGCGCGCAGCGGTGAAGGGCGCACGGTGCTGCACGACTCGATCGAGCTCGGTCAGAACGCGATCCGCGACCTGTTGCTCGAGGCCGGTGCCGAGATCGACGTCTGCGCCGCCGCCATCACCGGCCGCATCGGGCGTCTGCGCGAGCTCCTGGAAGGGCGGCCGGAACTGGCAGGCGAACGCAGCACCGGGTTGAGCCCGTTGGGCTGGGCGGCCTACGGCAACCAGGTCGAGACCGCGGCCGAGCTGCTGAGCCGTGGCGTCCGACCGGACGACGGCGAGCTGCTCTGCGCCGCCTCCGTGGGCCACGTCGCGGTGGGCCGTCTGCTGATCGAACATGGCGCCGACCCCGACGAGGTGCACCCGGGCGCCGGTGGCAACGCGCTACACGCCGCCGCCAGTATGCGCTACGCGCGGGACTCCTCGGCCTTTGTCGGCATGCTTCTCGAGGCAGGCGCCGATCCACGAATTCGCACCCGGGCCGGACGAACGGCGCTCGAGATCGCCGAGGCGAGAGCCGCTAGCCAGCCTGACAAGAACTTCTCCGGCGTGGCGGATCTACTGCGCCGGGCGCTGACGGAGCCCGCCGGCTAGCTCGGCTCGCGGTCAACCGCCGCCAGAGCGTCTCCCAGCACCCGCTCGACGGTGATCTCCTTCAGACAGCGATGGCGCAGGAGCGGGCAGCGCCGCCGGAAGCAGGGGGAGCACCAGCGGTCGGTGTAGAGGATCCGGTGGCCGGCGCCGGCCGGCGCCGTGCGGCGAGGGTCGGTGGGCCCGAACAGGGCGACACAGGGCACGCCGACGGAGGCGGCGAGATGCATCGGCCCGGAGTCGTTGGTGACCAGCACGTCGAGGGCAGCGAGCAGCCCGGCGAGCCGCCCCAGATCGAGGTCTGGCCCGGCGAGGGGGTGCACGTGGCCGCTCTCCTCGTGCACCCGCACTCCGAGCCAGGTCTCGCTCGGACCGACCACGATGAGGATGCGCGCACCCGCCAGTCGGCGGCGCAGCTGGCGTGCAAGCTCGGCGAACCGGCGCCAGGGCCACCGCTTGCTGGGGCCGAACTCGGCTCCCGGGAAGAGGCCGATCAGCGGTCCGTCGCCGGTCACGCCGGTGCGCTCGACCAGAGCCCTGCCGGCCTCGCGGTCGGCGGTCGACAGGTTGAGGCGCGGCACCCAGTCGGGCGGCGGGGCTACCTCCATGGCGGCGAGCAGCCCGGCGTAGTCCTCGATCTGCGGTCGCCGGCGAGAGGGTCGTTTCACCGCCGGTCGCAGCAGCGGGGCGCGCCAGTTGCCGCGGTAGCCCCAACGCCGCGGAATGCCCGCCTGCCGCGTCAGCCAGGCCGAGCGAAAGGAGTTGGGCAGCAGCACGGCCTCGTCGAAACGATGGCGGCGGAGCTCTTCGACCGTCAGGCGGTCGTCGGTGTGGCGCTCCGCCACCCGGGCGACCGCCGGGCAGAGCTCGAGCAGCGGTTTCAGGTGCGGTCGGGCCAGCACCGCCGGTTGCCGGCCGGCGGCGGCCAACGCCTCGATCGTGGGCAGGGCCATCACTGTGTCGCCCACCCAGTTGGGCGCCAAGACGACCGTGCCGCTCATCCGGCGTTCTCGCTGGCGGTCCGGGGCCACCGCCGCTGCCGCCAGCGATTGTGCATCCACAGCCACATCTCCGGATGGCTCCGAATCTCCGCCTCGGTGGCCTCGACGTAACGGGCGGTCAGCTCGGCGATCGCCTCCCGGCCGGTCCCCTCGGGCCGAATCGCCGGTCGCACTTCGATCCGGAAGCGACCGTGCGGCTCCGGGTAGCAGAAGATCGGCACCGCCGGCGTGCGGTAGCGCAACGCCAGCCGGGCGGCCAGCGTGCTGGTCGTCGCCGGCCGGCCGAGAAACGGCAGTTCGAGGCCCTCGCGGGGATGGACCCGCTGGTCGGCCAGGATCCACACCCGTTCGCCCCTCTTGAGGGCCTGCATCGCTTTGCGGCCGGCGCCGCGGCGATCTACGGTGACAACGCCGAAGCGCTCGCGCAGACGTCGCGCCTGTCGGTCGAGGTGCGGGTTGTCAGCCGGCCGGGCTATGGCGTGGGAAGGCCCGCGGTAGAGCGACACGGGGTCGCCCAGCATCTCCCAGCTGCCGATGTGCGCGGTCAGCAGCAGGACGCCACGGCCGTCGCGCTCGGCGCGCAGCAGGTGCTCCCAGCCATCGAGCGTCACCCGCCGGCAGATCTCCTCCGCGTCGAAGCGCGTCATCGACAGCCGGTCGAAGACCAGACCGCCGAAATGGCGAAAGCAGTCGCGCACCAGCAGTCGCCTGGCACCCTCGTCAAGCTCCGGGAGGACGGCGGCCACGTTGGCCAGCGCCACCTTGCGGTGGCGCGCGTCGAGCCGGTGGGCGAGGCCGCCGAGCGCGCCGCCGACAGAGCGCGCGGCGCTGTGCGGCAGCGCCCGGACGCAGCCGAAGAAGAGCATCAAGGCGCCGTACTCGGCCGCGTGGCGCACCGCCCGGAGACTCATCGAGTCCCCCTGGCCAGCTGGTCGAGCCGTCCGTCGAGCCAGGCCCAGAAAGCCCTTTCGGGCTCGGCCCGGATCGGCAGCTCGGCGAGCGGCAGGTCGAGCCGGCCGTGCAGCTTCACCGCGTCCTTGCCGGTGGTCAGCACATAGTCGGCGGCGTGCTCGCGCACGAGCGCCGCGATCCGTTCCAGGGTCGGTTGCGGGTAGCGGTGATGGTCGGGCAGCGTCAGCGTCGCCGCCGGCACGATGCCCTGGGCGCCGGCCGCGGCGAGGAAGCGTTCCGGGCGCGCGATCGCCGCCACCGCCACCACTCGCGCCCCAGCCGGCAGCGGCTCACCGGAGTGCAACCTCGCCGGCAAGGACCGCGTCTGGCTGGCGAATGCGCGCCCCGCGAAGCCCACCGGTCGCAGGCTCTCGGCCAGGCCTTCGGCGCCGTCTTCGGCGCCGGTCAGGATAACCGCGTCGGCCCGCGCCAGCGCCGCCAGCGGCTCGCGCAGGCGGCCACCCGGCGGCAGCCTGCCGCCGCCAAACGGATCGCCGGCCGGCAGGGCCACGAGGTCGAGCTGCCGCGCCAGCCGCAGGTGCGAGAAACCGTCGTCGAGCAGGAAGATCTCGGGCGGCGGCTGCAGCCGCTCGAGGGCTTGACGGCCGGCTTCGAATCGATCGCTACCGACGACGACGGCGACGCCGGGCAACATCCCGGCCAGCAGCACCGGCTCGTCGCCGGCCACGAGCGGCCCCAGCAACGGCCCCTCGCCGTCGCTCACCAGCCGCACGCGGGAGTCACGGCGACGGTAGCCGCGCGACAGGATCGCCGTTCGCAGACCGCGGTCGCGCAGGCGCTCGGCCAGGGCGGCCACCAGCGGCGTCTTGCCGGTACCGCCCCAGTGCAGGTTGCCGACGCTGATGACCGGTGCCGGCAGGGTTCGTCGGCGCTCGGCCCACCAATGTCGGCGCAGCGCGTGCGCCGCGGCGTACAGGCGCTGCCAGGGCGAGCTGGCAGGGGGCGGCGGGCTGAAGGCGGGCGCCGTCATGGCGGCGACCCGGCTCCGGTGAGGGGGGCGAGCAGCTCGACGGTGCGCTGCAGGGCGCCGCGGTTGGCCTCCACCAGCCGGCGACCGCGCTCGCCCACGGCCGCCGCCTCTTCCGGCGCCACCAGCCAGCGGCGCCAGACGGCGCCCAGCGCGACGCCGTCGGCCACTCGCGCCCAGGCATTCTCGTCGTCGAAGCGGGCGGCGATGTCGGCGAAGTTCTCCATCGACGGACCGACCGCCACGGGCACCGCGAAACGGGCTGCCTCGAGCGGGTTGTGGCCGCCGGTGGGCGCCAGCGTGCCGCCGATGAAGGCGGCGTTCGCCAGCCGGTAGATCCCGGCGAGCTCACCGAGGCTGTCGAGCAGCAGCACGTCCGGCCTGCCGTGGGCGCCGGGGTCCGACCGACGGGCGACCTCGACCCCGCCCTCGACCAGCAGCTGGGCGACTTCGTTCCAGCGCTCCGGATGGCGTGGCGCTACCACCAGGAGGGCGGCTTCGCCGCCTCCGGCGCCGGCCAGACCGCTCAGCGCCGCCGTCTCCTCGCCGGCCATCGTCGAGCCTGCCACCAGCACCCTGCGACCCCCAGCCAGCCGGCGTACGAGCTCCTCGGCTTCGGGGGCCGGCGGTGGGGCCGGGGTGTCGAATTTGAGATTGCCGGTCTCCACGATGCGCGCCGGCTCGACGCCCAGCTGCTCGAGTCGCTGGCGGTCCCCCGGACCCTGGACCGCCCAGCGTCCCACCGGTCCGAGCAACGGGCCGATCAGCCGCCGTAGCCGGCGCATACGGCGAAAGGAGCTCGAGCCGACGCGACCGTTGACCACGGTCACTGGCAGCTGGCGCCGTACCGCCTCACGCAGGACCAGCGGCCAGAGGTCCCCTTCGACCAGGACCAGGGCGCGCGGCTGGTAGCGGTCGAACAGCCGGCGAACGGCGGGGCCGAGCTCGAAGGGCAGGTAGGTGACCGTCGCGCGGTCACCGAGGCAGGCCCGGGCGCGCGCCTGGCCGGTGGGCGTCACCGTGGTCACCAGCAGTGGAAGCTCACTCGGCAGCGCCTGGATCAGCGTGTCGGCCACGCCGACCTCGCCCACCGAGACGGCGTGGATCCAAAGCGGCCGTCCACCGGGCGCTGGCGGCGGCGCCAGCCCGAGCCGGCCACGGATGGTCGGCAGATAGTGGCCAGCCCGGCCGATCAGCAGAAACGGCGCGACCAGGATCAGGGCGACGGTGGTTGCCAGTTGATAGAGCAGCCACATGCGGGGGTGAGCGCCGGCGGACGCCCGGCGGCGCGGCGTCGGTGCGGGTACCGCAAAAGTATAATCGCTGGGCGCGGAATCGGCGGACCCAGCCTGCGCTTGTCACCGATCGGTGCAAGGCTAGACGTCCCGCCCGGTCGCTGCGTAGAAACCGTTGGGTCCGTGTCGAAACCATACCTAGCCTATTCCCGCCCCGAGGTCCGCTCCTGGACCGAGGCGACCGATCGCGAGCTCCTGCTGGCCGTCGCCGCTGATGACGAGGGTGCCTTCGGCGCCCTGATGACGCGCAAGACGCCGCCGCTGATGCAGCTGGCGTACCGCATGCTGGGCGATCGGGAGGAGGCGCGCGACGTGGTTCAGGTGACCTTCCTGCGGGTCTGGAGCCACCGCTCGAAATACGACCGGCGCTGGAGCCCCAACACCTGGCTCTACCGGATCGCCACAAACCTGGCGATCGACCAGCTGCGCTCCCGGCGCAGCCGCCAGCGGGCCAGCGAGCCGATGCGCCTGCACCTGCGCCGGGTGGCCGACGCCGGCGGCCGCGCCGATCTCGGCCGGCTGGGCGTCAAGGAGGTGCGCGGCATTCTCGAGGAGCTCGCCGGCGAGCTCAGCGAGCGCCAGCGGGCGGTCTTCCTGCTGCGCGAGGTCGAGGGGCTGGCGTCGCCCGAGGTGGCGCGCATTCTGGGCTGCAAGAGCTCGACGGTGCGCAATCATCTGTTCGCCGCCCGCCGCGTCTTGCGGCGCGAG
>CALZJC010000225.1 GCA_945787525.1 Thermoanaerobaculia bacterium
CGAGCACCGCCAACGCCTCGCGCTCGTGCGGCTCGCCGTCGCCGGCGAATCCGGCCACTCTGGAGCCCTCCTCCCAGATCGCCGCCGCCGACAACCGGCGCCGCCAGCCGCGACGGCGCAGGGCCCGGCCGACGGCGTCGAACAGCCTGCCGCCGATCGGGCGCGGCCCGGGCTCCCAGGTGTGGCGGCCGACGCTCACCGGCCATGCTCTCCGCGCCGGTCGGGCCGACGCTGCTCGAGCCAGCCGACGATCTTCTTTCTCACCTCGGTCGTCGCTTCCCACAGAACGACGTGCGAGCAGCCGGCAAAGAGGTGCAGCGTGCAGTTCGGCAGGACCCGGGCGAGGCGCTCGCCGCGCCTCCTCAGATTCGAGTTTTGACCATAGAGGGCGAGCGTCGGGCAGACGATTCGAGCAAGTTGCGCATCGGTCAAGGCCGGCGAGGCCTCGAGATCGGCCGCCAGGGTGGTTTCATCGACCAGCCGGCGAGCCGTCCTGGCGAGACGCGTGCTCGCGACGTCGCCATGCCGCCCCGCCCACTGCCGGAACGACTCGGTGATCAGCCGGTCGCGCTCCCGCCCCCCGAGCCTGAGGATGTCCAGCATCTCCTGGCCGAAGCTGCCGTCCGAGAGGTTCGAGTCGACGAGAACCAGGCTCGCGACCTGCTCCGGATGGGCGGCCGCGAACGCGATGGCGAGCAACCCACCGTAGCTGTTGCCCACCAGGTGAACAGGGCCTTCGTGCCACCCCACAGCAATGAGCAGGGCCGCCAGATCGTCGACCATCTCTTCGACCCGGTAGCCACTCGCCGTGCACTCGCTGAGACCGTGGCCGCGGAGATCGTAGAGCAGAACCTCGCCGACGCCGGCGGCCGCCGCGGCGACCGTGAAGTACCAACTGGAGAGATTGTCCCAGAGCAGGCCGTGCAGGAAGACGGTCCGAGGCTCGCCCGAGCCCAGCCGCTGGACGTGGAAGCGCGCGCCGCGCAGCTCCAGCTCAGGCATCGAGGAACTCCGTCACCTTCGCCGCGACCTCGCCCGGGCTCTCGTTCAACAGCCGGTGACCGCCGGCGACTACTGCCAGCTCCACGTTTGGCAGATGCGCCGCCAGCCGCGCGGCGTCAGCGCGGAATGGCGAATCGGCGCCGTAGATGCCGAGCACCGGCAGCTCGAAGCCGGCAAAGAGCGGCGCCGGTATCTCCTCTTCGCCGCGGATGTCGTCGATGAGCGAGGTCTTCCGAACCAGATAGCCGACCGAGCGCGCCAGGCGGGCGGCTCGCCGCTTGCTCTGCAGCACCTCGGCGCGCAGTCTCACAGGCAGCGCGCCCACCAGCGTCTCCACATCGGCTTCGAGATAGGCGTCGATCTCGGGGTAGCGCCGAGGCGGCAGTGGCGCATCGACCAGGACCAGCCGGCGAAACGACCACGGCCGGGCGAGCGCGCAGCGCAAAGCGATCAGCCCGCCGTAGCTCGCGCCGATCAGATCCACGACCTCCCCCGGCGCCAGAGTGTCTACGACCTCGGCCAGATCGAGGGCCTGCCCGGCTGAGTCGTAGCCGCTCGCCACCCGCTGACTGAGCCCGTGTCCGCGCAGATCGTAGGTCACGACACGGCGACTCGCGGCCAACCGCGGCGCCACCGTCAGGTACCAGGAGGCCAGGTTGTCCAGCAGCAGGCCGTGCACCAGGAACACGGCAGGGCCACGTCCCATCTCCTGGACGTGGATGTCGACTCCGTTCACTCGGATGAAAGGCACCCGTCGATGAACTCCGCAACGTCGCTGATCCTGAGAGCCACGATCGCATCGAGATCCTTGCCCGCCAGCCAGGAGGCAAAATCGACCTCCGCGCCATAGCGCTCCTGGAGCTTCTCGGCCAACGCCACGAACTCGATGCTCTCGAGCTCCAGATCGCTGCTGAAGCAGGTGCCGGCGTCGATCGGCCCCATCAGATCGAGCTCATCGCCGACCACCTCCCGCAGCAGCGCGGCGAGGGTTGCTACGGTGTCGGAGGTCAAGGTTCCGGATCCTCCGTCCACGCCAGGATCATCTCGTCGTCCCGCATCGTGCGCACCCAGCTGCCGTCTACCTGCAGGCGGTCGCCGAGGATGCGCTCGACACGGAGCCGGCGGAGATCTCGATGCAGCGGCGCGCCGCGCATCTTGACCACGGCCTCCTTGGCCGCCCAGAGGCGCGTCAGCCAATCGTTGCGCTCCGCTCCGCCGACACCGGCGAGAAGCTCCAACTCGTCCTCGCTGAAGGCCGTCGCTACGAAGGAGTCCTCGTGAGCCACAATGCGCTCGAGATCGATGCCCACGGCCCTTCGCTCGGAGACCCGAGCCACCGCCTCCGCGCTGCGCCCGGCAACCGACTTGTGGGCGATCGACAAGCAGAGCTCCTGACCATCTCGACAGCTCGCCGAGACGGTGCCGTCGGCGGCGGCCCGGATCTCGACCTCGATCGGGAAGACCCGCCGGTGGCCGCGGGCGAAGAGCCAGCGACGCGCGGCGTCCTTGGCGGCGATCCGGCCGCTCAGCCAGTCAGCTTGCCGCCGCGGCTCGAGACCGTTGTAGGTAAGCCGCTCGCTGCGCGTCAGGAATCTCCAGGCCATCAGATCTCGGATGCCACGACCGTCAAAGCCCTGGCGCAGCCAGACGCAGTCGGGGATCTCCTCCACCGGTGTCGCCAGCAGGTTCTCTTCGGGGAATCGGATCATGGTCCACAGACGGTCGTCGGTATGGAACCGCTGGTCGGTCCAGCCGTCCACCTCGGCCCACAGCTTCCCCTCAACGACCAGCGAGAAGCTCGCCTGCACCTGCCGCTCGCCGTAGCGAGTGACGCGCACCAGGCAGTCGCACTCGGTGCCGACCTCGGGCTGCGGCCCGAAGAACCTGACGCGCCGCGCGCCCACCGGGAACGCCATACGATCCAGCTGCGATACAACCCCTATCCAGACGCCCAGCAGCTGCGTCGCAGCGTCCAGCAGCGAGCCCGTCGCCGCCAACGACACGATGCGACCGCGAAGGCCGTCGTCTCCGAAGGCATCGATGCCGACAACCGAACGGTATTGCGGGCCGTGGAAGGTCCAGTGCTGCTCGTACATCTCGGCCGGCGTGAAGGGCGGCTCGCGCTCCGCCTCCAGGGGCGCCAGCTCGGGGTGCGGCGGCTGCGGGTACCGCTCGGCGAGCTGAACCGTGCCAGCGATGAAGTCACCCACCTTGACCGCAACGGTGTCCTCGTCCTCGAGCCGCGCCTCGATCTCCAGCTCGACGGGGTCGCCCACCTCGATCCAGCGCAACGCCCGCACGTCCCTCACCTCGACCGGCACGACTGCGCGGCCGCGGAGCGCGGCCAGCTCGACCGCCGCCTCGGCCATCAGGCCGATCGACATGGTGGCGGGCACGGTCACGAAGCGATCACGATCGTCCGGCCAATCCGCCGGCTGCCGGAAGAACGAGTGGTCCACCAGAAACGGGCACTCGGCGAGCGACAGAAGACGCCGCGTGACGTGGCTACGTGGCGCGACCGGACCGCCGGACCGCCGGCTCTTCCACGCCGCCACGACCTCGAGCTGATTCCGTTCCAGCGCCTCGAGGCTGGCGGCAAGCTCGTCGAGGACGGGATCCTCGCCTACCGGTGCCTCCACTCGACTGCCGCCCACCGATGGCAAACGCAACGACGCGCTCAACTCGATGAGCGGCGCACCGAGCGCCAGACGCAGCCCACCCGGCGAGCCCTTGTCCGCGGTCGTCACATCGAGCAGCCTCTCGGTGTCGACCGCGGCCCCCTCGGTCCAGGCGGCCGCCACGACGCGGGCAACCTGCGCCAGCCCGCCGTGGCGTCCACCGCTCGCCGACACCGCGACGTGCTCTCTGCCGCTCAGCACGTCGTTGACGAAACCGACCAGGCTCCCCTGGCCGACCTGGACAAAGAGCCGGACGCCCTCTTCATAGAGAGCCTCGATCAGCTGCCGAAACCGAACCGGCTGCGTCAGGTGCTCGGCGAAGAGCTCCCGAATTCCGGTGGCGTCCGTCGGATAGACGGCGCAGGTCGTCGCCGACCAGATGGGCAGAGCGGGCGCCTGCACCGGCAGCGCCTCGATGTTGGCCCGCACCGGAGCCAGATACTCGCGGAAAAACGGCGAGTGGAAGCCCGATCGGAAGGGCAGCCTCTGCGCCAGCACTCCGTCGGCCGTCAGCCGCGCCAGCGTGGTCTCGATCATCACTTCCGTGCCGCACAGCACAACCTGGTGGGCGCAGTTGTCGTGCGAGACGACCACCCCGTCGAGATCCCCGATCAGCCGCTCCACTCTCTCCCGGCTGCAGCCTGCCGCGACGAACACGACGCCGGGCACCCGCAGCACGCCGGGTTCGAGCGTCCCGATGAACTCGTCGACCGCCGACGCCGGAAGCACCTCAGCGGCAATCATGGCGCTCCACTCGCCGATGCTGTGGCCCGCCACGGCATCGGGCCGCAGCCCGACCTCGCCCAGCACGTCGAACAGGAAACGGCCGAACTGGACAATCGCCGTGCCGCGAGTGACCAGGTCGTCCGGCTGGGCGTCGCCGACGGCCGGCAGCGAGAGCCGGCGACCGAAGAAGCTCTCGACATCGGCCGCGCCCGGCTGGAAATCGGGCTCGAAGCCCGGGAAGAGAAACGCCACCATGCCGCCTGCGTCGAGGAGCCCCCTTGGGCTGAACCAGATGCCGGCGCGCCCGGATAGGCGGTGGCCACGCTCGACGACGGCCCTCGCCTGCTCGAGTCGCTCCGGCGTCGGATCGAGAACCGCCAGGCGACTCGCCCCGTCGACACCTACTCGACCGGATTCGAGTGCGGCGAGCAGCTCCTCGCGCGTCGCGGCGGCCGCCAAGAAGACGCGGATGCGCTCTTCCACCGCTCGCCCCCGCCGCGGACGCGCCGCCTCCGCCTCCTCGAGCACCACGTGTCCGTTGATGCCGCCAAAGCCGAAAGCGTTGACGCCGGCCCTGCGCGGCACGCCGTTCGCTTCCCAGGGCTCGGCGCTCGCCAGGAGCCTGAACCGCGTGCGCTCGAGGCCCGGGTGCGGCTCCTGGCAATGCAGGGTCGGAGGCAGGACGCCGTGGTGCACCGCGAGGGCGGCCTTGATCAGCCCCGCAATGCCCGCCGCCGGCATGGCGTGTCCGATCATCGACTTCACCGATCCGACTACCGCTCTGGGCCCGCCGTCCGGCCTGCCGAAGAACCGTCCCAGGGTCTCGAGCTCCGCCTCGTCGCCGTTCGGAGTCGCCGTGCCATGCGCTTCCACGAGGCCGACGCTCGACGGTTCGGACGGATCCAGACCCGCTGTCTGCCACGCCCGCTCGAGAGCCAGAACCTGACCCTCGACACTCGGAGTCATCAGACTCGACGAGCGACCGTCACTCGAGCTGCCGACTCCCCGGACGACGGCGTAGATCCGGTCATCGTCGCGCTCGGCGTCGCTCCTTCGTTTCAACACCACGACGCCGATGCCTTCGCCCACCAGCAGGCCGTCTGCCCGGCGATCGAAAGGCCGAATGCACTCGCTGCGGCTCATCGCTCCCAGTTGGCAGAAGACGCTCCAGAAGGACGGGTCGTGATTGATGTGAACGCCGCCCGCGATCACCAGGTCGCTGCGGCCGTCGACGAGGTCGGCACACGCACGCTCGACGGCCACCAGCGAGCTGGCGCAGGCGGCATCGACCGTGTAGGAGACGCCTTTGAGGTCGAGCCGGTTGGCGATCCGCGACGCCGCCAGATTGGGAACCAGGCCGATCACCGTATCGGGACCGATATGTCCGACCCGCGACATGTAGTCCTGGCGGATGGCCTCCAGAGTCTCGCTGTCGATGCCGGGAGCGAGGCGCTCGAGACAGTTCACGAGCTCCTGGCTCGTGCGCACCGTCTGGGTCAGCCGGGTCCATCCAGGGTTGAGATAGCCGCCGCGGCCGAGCACGACACCGGTCCGCTCCCGGGGTAGCCGGCGCCCCTCGCAGCCGGCGTCGCGCAGGGCATCGGCAGCGACCTGCAACGCCAGAAGCTGATCAGGCTCCGAGGACCTCGCCGCCACCGGCATGATGCCCCAGCGCATGGCATCGAAGTAGGCGAAGTCGTCGACAAAGCCGCCCCGTCGGCAGTAGAGGCGATCCGGCCGGGCGGACTCCGGGTCATAGAAGACCGATTCCCAGCGGCTCTCGGGGATTCGCGAGATGGCGTCGACGCCGCTGACGACATTGCGCCAGTAGGCCGCCAGGTCAGCGGCTCCCGGGAAGA
>CALZJC010000226.1 GCA_945787525.1 Thermoanaerobaculia bacterium
TCTGCGGCCTCTGCGGCCTCTGCGGCGGGCGCCGGCTGCTCGAATTGCTGAGCCCACTCGATGATGGAGAGAGCCGTCTTGGCGCCGACGCCCTCGATCTGCTCGAGCTGCTCGGGCGTGGCCTGCTGCAGGTTGGCGAGCACGTCGAAGCCGGCCTCGGCCAGCTGCGCGGCGGTCTTGGCGCCGACCCCGGGCGCCTGGTCCAGGCTGAAGACCGCTGGCTTGGCGGTGGTCTCCTCTTCGGCCATGGCGTCCTGCAGCATCTGCGCCAGGGCACTGGCGACCTCGTCCTTGACGTCGACTTCGCTCTTGATGTCGATCTTGGCGCCGAGCAGCTCCGAGGCGAGGCGCACATTCTGGCCCCGTTTGCCAATCGCCAGCGACAGCTGTTCGTCTTCGACGATGACGTCGAGGTGGGGCACCTCGGCCTGGTGGGTCACCGAGACCCGGGTGATGCGCGCCGGCGCCAGAGCGCTCTGCGCGAAGGTGACCAGATCGTCGCTGTACTCGATGATGTCGATCTTCTCGCCGCGCAGCTCGCGAATGATCGACTGTACCCGCGAGCCCTTCATGCCAACGCATGCGCCGACCGGGTCGACGTCCCGCTCGCGGCTGAACACCGCCACCTTGGCGCGCTCGCCAGGGGCCCGTACCGCTGCCTTGATCAGCACGGTGCCGTCGTAGATCTCGGGCACCTCCATCTCGAACAGCTTGATCAGCAGGCGCGGGTCGGTGCGCGACAGGATGATCTGCGGGCCTTTCGGCTGCTTGTGAACGTCGACGATGACCGCCCGGATCCTCTCGCCCTGGCTGTAGCGCTCATGGCGAGCCTGCTCGCTGCGCGGCACCGCGGACTCGGTGCGGCCGAGATCGACGACGATGTCGCCGCGCTCGAACCGCTTGACGGTGCCGTTGACCACTTCGCCGATGCGATCGATGAACTCGTTGTAGACCTTCTCGCGCTCGGCCTCGCGGATTCGCTGGTAGAGGACCTGCTTTGCCGACTGGGCGGCGATCCTGCCGAGCCCGTCGGTGGAGATCGGGATGTGGATCTCGTCGCCGACCTTGCTGCCCGGCTGATGATCTTCGGCCTCTTCCAGCGTCCACTCGGAGAGCGGGTCCTCGACCTCGTCGACAACCGTCTTGACGATGAAGGCCTCGAAGGTCCCCGTTTCGGTGTCGAAGACGGATCTGACCGGCGCCTTGATTCGGTGCTGCTTCTTGGCCGCCGAGGCCATCGCGTCCTCGAGCGCCGCGATCCAGCGATCCAGGTCGATCTCCTTCTCGCGCGCCACCTGTTGCAGCATCTCGGTGATCGGTACTTCGTTTGTCTGGGGCTGTGCCATCTCTTGTCTGTCCTAGAGTTCCGGCTCGAGCCGGGCAATCTGAATGTCGTTGATCTGCACCTGCAGTCGCTCGCCGCGCTCTTCTTCGAGCAATCCGACGCTGACCGGCTCGGCTTCGTCGAACGCCTCGAGCCGTGCCACCACCGTGCGTTTCGTCGGCATCGACGAATCGCGCCAGGTGACCCGGACACGCTGTCCGAGGAAGCGCGCGTAGTCGCTCGGCCGGTAGAGCTGACGATCCAATCCCGGCGAACTGACCTCGAGAGTGTAGCGTCCCGGGTCGAATTCCGCCACGTCGAGCAGCGCCGAGGCCTGCTTGGACACGGTCGCGCAGTGTCCCAGGTCGACGCCGCCTTCGCGATCCAGGACGAGCCGCAAGATCCCGCCCTTGAATTCGGCGTGGATCAACTCACAACCCGTCTGGCGGGCGGCGTCCTCGAGCTGGGTCTGCAATGTCGGATCGATCTCCTGGGTCATCATCTCGTTCGCTTCGGCACTGGCGCTTCGGTACTGGGGCTTCGGGCAATAAAAAAGTGGGCTTTGTAGCCCACCTGCGCCACACCCCACCGAAGCCAGCCAAGACATTATAGGCAAAGGCCGGCCCAGCTTCAAGTCCCATGGCCGCCGGAGGGCCGGTCTCGATACCTGGCAAGCTGCTTGCTAGACTGACCAAGCGGCTGTCGGATGGAATCCGAAGCGCCGTACCCCACGAATCGAAGTCGAATCCGGATCGCCGCCGCCAACGAACGAATCTGCAGCAACCCCGAGAGGATCTACAAGATATGAGCAGCCAATCGAGCCGTCGAGTCGTCACCGTCCTTCTGGTCTTTGGAGCCGTGGTCTTCGGCATGGTCCTGGCCGGCAGCCTGGATCTCACGGCGCCTGGCGCCAGCGACCCCGAGCCGACTCCGGCGTCGACCATGACGGCGCCCAGCTCGACGGCGCCGTCGGCTTCTTCCGGCGGCCTCCCCAGCTTTGCCGATTTGGCCGATCGGGTGTCGCCGGCTGTCGTGTCGATCGCCGCGACGACCTTCGAGCGCCGCTCCGGCAGAGAGCGCGTCGATCCGTTCGAGTTCTTCTTCGGGCCGCGCCGCCGCGACCGCGAGCGCGAGCCGGAGGAGAACGACCAGGAGTTCCGCTCCGACTCCGGCGGCAGCGGTTTCATCGTCAGCGCCGACGGCTACGTGGTCACCAACAATCACGTGATCGACGACGCCGAGGCTGTACAGGTGCTCATAGATGGTCGCCAATTCGAAGCCGAGGTGAAGGGTACCGACCCGGCCACCGACCTGGCGCTGCTCAAGATCGATGCCCTCGACTTGCCGGTGCTGCCGCTGGGCGACAGTGACTCGCTGCGCGTCGGCGACTGGGTGATGGCCATCGGCAGCCCGCAGGCGCTGACCAACAGCGTCACGGTCGGCGTCGTCAGCGCCAAGCAGCGGCGGATCAACATCAGCGACCAGACCGCCTCTTTCGAGAACTTCATCCAGACCGACGCGGCGATCAACTTCGGCAACTCCGGCGGCCCGCTGGTCAACCTGCAGGGCGAGGTGGTCGGTATCAATACCGCGATCAGCTTCGGCTCCGAGAACATCGGCTTCGCGGTGCCGGTCAACATCCTGAAGGACGTCCTGGCCCAGCTGCGCGACGAGGGTCGGGTACGACGCGGCTATCTGGGCATCGGGGTCAACGAGATCACACCCGAGGCCGCCGATGCCTTCGACCTGGACTCCACCGATGGCGCTCTGGTGATGACCGTGCAGCCGGGGCTGCCGGCCGACAAGGCCGGCCTGCGCAACGGCGACATCATCGTCGGGGCCGACGACAAGCCGATCGTCTCCACCCGCGACCTGATCGACTACGTGTCGAGCAAAGGGCCCGACACCAGCGTCGAGCTCGACGTGCTGCGACAGGGCAAGCGCCAGAAGATCGAGGTCCAGCTGGCCGAGCGTCCCGTCGGTGGCGAGCAGCCCGCGAGCGACGGCTCCGACTCCGAGCCGGGCATCGAATGGCTGGGGATCCGCTATCAGGACCTGACCCCGGGGCTGCGTTCGATGCACGGTCTGCCGGAAGACGTGGAAGGTGTCTGGGTCACCGAGCTGTCGCCGCGCAGTCCGTTGTACGACGAGGGGCTGCGCGCCGGGCAGGTGATCAACATCATCACCGAGGTCAACGGCGAGGCGGTCGACAGCGTCGAGGCGTTCGAGCAGATCGCCGGAGCGGCGGCCTCGGGGTCACGCCTGAGGATCTACGTGCGCCGCTTCTTCCGCGGCCAGGAGCGCCAGCCGGTCTACGTCTTCCCCGAAGCGCCCTGAGCCGGTCGGGCTTTCCGCCAGGGTAGACTCCTCCGGTCATGGCTCGCCGCGAGGCAGGAAAAGACGTGCTTGCCAGCGTCCTGGTGGTCGACGATGAGTCGGCCATCCGGGACAGCCTGCGGATGATCCTCGAGTACGAGGGCTACGGCGTGATCGAGGCCGCCACCGGCGAGAGCGCGCTCGCCGAGGTGCGCCGCCGGCCGCCGGACGCGGTGGTGCTGGACATCAAGATGCCCGAGATGGATGGGCTCGCCGTGCTGCGCAAGTTCCGCGAGCGGGGCTTCGGGATGCCGGTGATCATCGTCACGGGGCACGGTGATGTCGCCACCGCCGTGGAGGCCACGCGGCGCGGCGCCTACGATTTTCTCGAGAAGCCGCTGGAACGCGATCGCCTACTGGTCAGCCTGCGCAATGCCGTGGAGAGCTTCCGGCTGCGGCGTGACGCGCGCGAGTCCACCCACCGCCCCGAGGATCTCATCGGCTCGTCGTCGGCGATGGCCCGGCTGCGAGAGACGGTGGAGAAGGCGGCGCCGACACCGGCCACGGTGCTGATCACCGGCGAGAGCGGCACCGGCAAGGAGCTCGTGGCGCACGCCCTGCACGCCCTGAGCACCCGCCGCGATCGGCCGCTGGTGCAGGTCAACTGCGCCGCGATTCCGGAAGAGCTCATCGAATCCGAGCTGTTCGGCCATGAGAAGGGCTCGTTCACCGGTGCCGTGCGCAAGCAGCTGGGCAAGTTCGTGGCCGCCGACAAGGGAACGATCTTCCTCGACGAGATCGGCGACATGTCGGCCCGCACACAGGCCAAGGTCCTGCGCGTTCTGCAGAGCGGCGAGGTCGAGCCGGTCGGTTCGCAGACCGTGGCGCGGGTCGATGTGCGGGTGCTGGCGGCAACCAATCAGGACCTCGAGGAGGAGATCGAGGCCGGCCGGTTTCGCGAGGACCTCTTCTACCGGCTCAACGTGGTGCCGATCCGCACCCCGCCGCTGCGCGAGCACCTCGAGGACATACCGGAGCTCGTCGACTGCTTCGTGCGGCGCTTCGCCGCCGCCGCCAACTACCGCCGCCGCGAGTTCACGGACCAGGCGCTCGACCACCTGCGATCGCTGCCCTGGCGCGGCAACGTGCGCGAGCTGCAGAACCTGGTCGAGCGGCTGCTGATCCTCAGCCCGGGCGAGGAGATCGAGCTCGACGACGTGCGACAGACAGCGGGCGGTCCGGCCAGCGACCTCAGCGCCACCATCGCCTCGGCGGGCACCTTGCGCGACTTCCGAAACCTGGTCGAGAAGCAGTTCCTGGTGCGCAAGCTGGAGGAGAACGGCTGGAACGTGACCCAGACCGCCAGGGCGATCGACACGCCGCGCTCGAACCTCTACAAGAAGATGGAGGCGTTCGAGATCCGCCGCGAGGAGGGCTAGCCCCTGTCCGGTGCTCGACGGATGTGAGATGCGAGACGGCGGCGCTGAGGACGGCATCATCGTTCGCCGGCTGCTCGAGGAGAGCGGCGCCCTCAGGAGCGGACATTTCCGACTCTCCTCCGGGCGGCACTCGGCAGACTACGTGCAGTGCGCCCTGCTGCTCGAGGAGCCGGCCAGGGCGGCCCGTGTGGGTGGGCTGCTGGCCGAGCGGCTGCGCGGCCTGGCTCCGCAGTCGGTGCTGTCGCCGGCGCTGGGCGGTCTGGTCATCGGCCATGCGGTGGCCGCCGCGCTCGGCGTTCCGTTTCGCTTCTGCGAGCGGCGGGAGGGCCGGATGGAGCTGCGCCGGGGCTTTCAGCTGCGGCCCGCGGAGCGTGTGGTGGTGATCGAGGACGTGATCACGACCGGCGGTTCGGCGGCCGAGGCGGCAGCCGTGGCGGCGGCGGCCGGCGCCGACGTGGCGGCGGTCGGCGCCATCATCCTGCGCGGTTCCGCGCCGGCGCTGTCCACCCCGGCGGTCGGGTTGTTGCGCCTGGAGCTGGCCAGCTGGGATGCGGCAGAGTGCCCGCTGTGCGCCGGCGGGGCGCCGCCTACCGCGCCGGGCAGCCGGCCTTCAGCCGAATAGCCCGCGCCGACAGACCCGACGATAGACCCGCTCGAGCTCGCTCCGCAGGGCCTCGATGCGCCCGTCCTGAGCCATTGTCGCTGCACCGACGACGAGCTCGCGCGGCACATCGGCGCCATCGATCAGTCGTGTCCGCCACTCGTGGCCGGCATCGTCCCAGGCGCCCGGATCGGCCTGGTCGGCCAGCGCCCAGCCGCCGGGCAGGAGGCCGATGATCTCCTGGGTGGTGAATCCGCGTTCGTCACTCATCACCGCTCCTTCTATCAGAACGACAGCGGCGGAGGAAGGCCCGGCCCTGCCGGTCGGCCCCGACGCGACGGTCGGCGGAGCGGCTGGGAGAGGCTCCGGCATTTGTTACGATCGCCCCGGGAGGAAGCATGCGAATCAAGCTGAACGAAGATCAGGTCCTGCTGCGCGACATGGTGCGCCGCTTTGCCGACGAGGTTGTCCGACCGCGGGCCAAGGAGATCGACGAAAGCGGCGTCTTCCCCCGCCAGTTCTTCGACCAGGCCGCTGAGCTCGGCCTGGCCGGCGTCTGCGTGGCCGAAGAGTACGGCGGCGCCGGTATGGACACCATCTCTTACTGTCTGGTGATCGAGGAGATCAGCCGGGCCTGCGCTTCGAGCGGCGTCATCCTGTCGGTCAACAACAGCCTGGTCTGCGATCCGCTGGCCAAGTACGGCAGCGAGGAGCAGAAACGTGAGTTCCTGACGCCGCTGGCCAGCGGTCGGATGCTCGGCTGCTTCGCGCTCACCGAGCCCGGCGCAGGCTCGGATCCGGCCGCGGTCCGCACTGCGGCGGTGCGCGACGGCGGCGACTATGTGCTCAACGGCAACAAGGTGTTCATCACCAATGGCACCGACGCCGACCTGGCCCTGGTTTTCGCCACGGTCGATCCGGAGAAGAAGCACCGCGGCATGGCCGCGTTCCTGGTGCCGGCGGATACCCCCGGCTACAGCCACGGGGGCCACGAGTACAAGCTCGGCGTCAACGCCTCGGGCACTACCGAGCTGGCCTTCGAGGACCTGCGGATACCGGCGCGATACCGCCTCGGCGAAGAGGGCGAGGGCTTCAAGGTCGCCATGAGCACCCTCGACGGCGGCCGCATCGGCATCGCCGCCCAGGCGGTGGGCATCGCCCAGGCGGCGTTCGAGGAGGCGCTGGCCTACTCGCAGGAGCGCGAGCAGTTCGGCCGGCCGATCAGCAGCTTCCAGGCCATCCAGCACTATCTCGCCGACATGTCCACCGAGCTCGACGCCGGGCGACTGTTGACCTGGAAGGCGGCCTGGGCCAAGGACAATCGCAAGCGTTACACCCTGGAAGCCTCGCAGGCCAAGCTGTTCACCTCGGAGATGTCACAGCGGGTGACCAACAAGGCGCTCCAGATCCACGGCGGCTACGGCTACATCAAGGAGTACAACGTCGAGCGCTACTTCCGGGATGCCCGAATCACCGAGATCTACGAAGGCACCAGCGAGATCCAGAAGCTGGTCATCGCCGGCTGGGAGCTGGCCAACAGTTGAGCCAGGTCGCCGAGCCGCCGGCAGCGCAGACACCGGGCGCCGCGGGGCCTGACTTCGGCCTCAGCGAGGAGCAGGAGCTACTCCGCAGCGAGGTGCGGCGTTTCGCGGAGGAACGCATCCGCCCCGGCGTGGAAGAGCGGGACCGCGAGCACCGTTTCCCGGCGGCGATCACCCGCGAGTTGGGCGAGATGGGTCTGCTGGGCGTCCTGGTGGACGAGCGCCATGGCGGCGCCGGGCTCGACAAGGCCAGCTATGTCGTGGCGGTGGAGGAGCTGGCCCGGGTCTGCCCGTCGATCGCGGTGACCGTGAGCGTCACCAACTCGGTGTGTTGCTGGCCGATCGCCGAGTTCGGCAGCGAGGAGCAGAAGGAGCGCTTCCTGCCCGAGCTGGCCGGCGGCAAGTGCCTGGGCGGCTTCGGCCTGACCGAGCCGGGGTCGGGCAGTGACGCTGCCAGCCTGCGCACCACCGCGGTACGAGATGGTGACGACTGGCTGCTCAACGGCGAGAAGGCGTGGATCACCAACGCCGGAGTTGCGGGCTACTACGTGGTGATGGCCAAGACGGATCCGGAGCGCGACAAGCGGGGCATCAGCGCCTTCGTCGTGCCGGCGGACGCACCGGGGCTGACGGTCGGCACGCCCGAGAACAAGCTCGGGCTGCGTGCCTCGTGCACGGCGCCGCTGGTCTTCGAGGACTGCAGGGTGCCGTCGACCAACCTCCTGGGAGAGGAGGGCGGGGGGTTCTACATCGCTCTCAAGACCCTCGATCACTCCCGTCTGGGGATCGCCGCCCAGGCCGTCGGCATCCATCAACGCGCCCTCGAGCTGGCCTGTGAGTATGCCCGCGACCGGGTCCAGTTCGGCGTTCCCATCGCCCAGCACCAGGCGATCCAGTTCATGATCGCGCGTATCTCGACCGACCTCGCGGCGG
>CALZJC010000227.1 GCA_945787525.1 Thermoanaerobaculia bacterium
GAGGGCATCCCTGCCCAGGACCTCGAAGGCGGCCGCCATGGCGGCCCGTTCGATGCCGCCCGACAGATCCATCAGGGCCAGGTTGCCGGCGCCGTCGGCCGAACTCGAGACGATCTCGCGCACCAATCGCGCCGCTTGCGCCAGGCGATCGAGGCGCTCGTCGGGGGCGCCGCCGTCTGGGCCGGCCAGCAGCGGCCCGAGCTCTCCCCAGCGCGGGTGCCCGGCGAGCGTGGTGGCGGCCGCGGCGCGCCAGCTGTCGTCGCCGTAGAGTTTGTCCATCTCGCTGGCGAGCGCTTCCGCGGTGGCGAGGATGCCGGGGGCGGCCCGCCGCGCGCGCGCCGTCGCGAGCCACTCGCGGGTCGCCCGCAGGTCCTCGGGCCCCGGCGTCGTGTGGATCTTGACCCGCAGTCTTTCGAAGCCGGGGTCCTTCTCGGAGAGCTCCTGCGACAGCCGGCGCACGGTCCGCGTCCGATCGGCGCCGCTGTTGTGCGGCAGTGTGCGGACCGCCTCGCGCGCCAGCAGGAAGTTACGCTGCAACCAGGTGGGGTTCGACAGCAGCCTGACCAGCAGGTCGCGCCCGGCCTGCTCCTCGTCCTCGATCTGGACGCGGCCGCGGTAGTAGCGGGCGCGATGCAGCACCCAGCCGTCGTCGATCTCGACGAGATAGCGCTCGAGCGGCAGCTCGCGCAGCCGCTGGTGCCGGCGTTGACCGTCCCACAGCTCGTCCCAGCCGAGGGCCGCCACGACCGTGCCGACCGACCAGCCGAGCTCGGCGAGCCGCTGGCGTTGCGGGCTGTACTCACCGTGCTGGCGCCCGCCACCGCGCTCGGCACAGGCGTAGGGAGTCGGTGGATGTACGGTGCCGTCCTTGCAGTACCAGCGCAGCCGCGAATACGGTCCGCGCTCGCCGGCCCTCATCGCCGTGACCAGCGCTCGCGCCTCGGCGATGACTTCGGCGGCAGGCGGCTCCAGGGCGGAGGCGGCCCAACCCGGCGTCGCCGCTGCCGCCGCGGCGGTCAGCAGAGCGAGGAGTGGGCGGGAGATCCTCTCTGGGAGACTCATGGCTCGAGATGATCTGAAGGGGAAACTATGGATCTGGCTCCGAACTGAAGCGCGTGCCGCCGAAACGCGAGCGAGTATCGCACGGCTTGGCGGATGTATGATCCGGCGGCTCGGGATCTGCCGCCCGGGTGAAGGCGGGGAGTCGACCGTTGCCATCAGAGATCCGAAACCTGATTGTCGTCGCGTTGCTGGCTCTGCAGGCCGCGGCCGCCCAGTCCCCGCCGACCCCGCCAGCGGATCCGGGGCCGCAGCTGCCGGTCGCCGTCGCCGACGGCGAGTGGAGGTCGCTCTACGATTCGGTGGACTCGGCTCTCGAGCAGCGCCTGATCCGTGGCCTCGAGGCAGAGCCGCAGCGGCGGCAGCTGCTGCGGCGCAAGAAGCTGGCGGTGGGGGTGGTCGACCTGACCGATCCGGCGCGGCCCCGGTTTGCGCGGGCCAACGGCAACGCCATGATGTACGCCGCCAGCCTGCCCAAGATCGCGATTCTGCTGGCCGCCTACGAGGCCTTCGAGGACGGCTCGCTCGAAGAGACTGCCGAGGTTCGCGAGACGCTCGGTCAGATGATCCGTGTGTCGAGCAATAGTGCCGCCACCGAGATGATCGACCGGCTGGGCTTCGAGCGCATCGGCGCCACCCTGACCGATCCGCGTTACGAGCTGTACGACCGCAAGCGCGGTGGCGGGCTGTGGGTCGGCAAGCGTTATGCCAAGCAGGGGCGGCGCTATCCGGATCCGCTGACCGGCCTGTCGCACGCCGCCACCGCCACCCAGGTCTGCCGTTTCTACTATCTGTTGGCCACCGGGCGGGTGATCAGCGCCGAGCGCTCGGGCCAGATCCTGGCTCATCTCGCCGACCCGGGTCTGCACCACAAGTTCGTCGGCGTGGTCGAGCAGCGCGCGCCGCGAGCGCGGCTGTTCCGCAAGTCGGGTACCTGGAAGATCTGGCACTCCGATTCCATCCTGGTCTGGGGTCGAGCGTGGCGGCGCTATATCCTCGTGGCGATGGTCGAGAGCGAGCAGGGCAACCGCATCATCGAGGGGCTGGTGCCGGTGGTCGAGGAGGCGCTGCGGCAGGCCCGCGTCGCGCCCGCGGTCGCCCATCAGCCATGACCACGGCAGGCCAGCCCCCCGGGGACCGGCCGGCCCAAGAGACACCACGCCGCGCGTGGGCGTGGCTCCGTCGCCGGTCGCGGTCGCCGGGTGACGGTCAGCTGCACCCGCATGAGGTCGAGCGGGGTCTGCGCTTTCTGATCTTCGACGGGGTCTCGAGTCAGGTCATGGGAGCGCTCACCGGGGGCGCCCTGCTGGTGGCGTTCGCCCTGCAGCTGGGCGCCTCCAACAAGGTCATCGGTCTGATCGCGGCGGTCGGTCCGCTCAGCCAGCTCCTGCAGTTGCCGGCGATCGTCTTTGTCGAGCGGCTGCGGCGGCGCAAGACCCTGGTGGTGCTGGCCTCGCTGGTGGGGAGGATGTTCTGGGTCGTGGTGGCGGCCATCCCGTTTGTCGTGCCGCCCGCCTTCCGGATTGGCGCGCTGCTCGGCAGCCTGACGATCTACTTCGCCGCTTCCTCGTTCGCCAACGCGGCCTACAACTCGTGGAAGCGCGATCTGGTGCCCGACGCCGTGATGGGCCGCTACTTCGCGCGCCGTCTCACGATCGCCACCGCGGCGGGCGCCGCGGTGACGCTGGCCAGCGGTTTCTTTGTCGACTACGGCGAGACCTGGCTGGGCGACCCTCTGCCGGTCTTCGCGCTGCTCTTTCTGGCGGGGGGCATCTCGGGGCTCCTCGGGGTGGCGTTTCTCGGCAGCATCCCCGAGCCGCGCATGAGCCTCGAGCCCGGGCGGCCGATCCGCGAGGTGCTGGCCGAGCCGTTGCGCGACGAGAACTTCCGCAAGCTGCTGATCTTTCTCGCCAGCTGGAACTTCGCGGTCAACCTGGCGGCGCCGTTCTTTGCGGTCTACATGCTCTCGCGGCTCGGCATGCCGATGGCTTGGGTGCTCGGGCTGTCAGTCGTCAGCCAGGCGGCCAACGTGCTCTTCTTCCGCATCTGGGGCCGCATGGCAGACCGCATCGGCAACCGCTCGGTGCTCAGCCTGTCGGGGTCGCTGTTCGTCCTGTCGATCGGGCTGTGGCCGTTCACCACCCTGCCCGAGCGCTATCTGTTGACGTTGCCGTTGCTGCTGGCGATCCACGTGCTCGCCGGCGTCTCCACCGCCGGCGTCAACCTGTGCGCCGGCGGCATCACGCTCAAGCTGGCGCCGCGCGGCAAGGCGACCGCATTCCTCGCCACGAACGCGCTGACCAGTGGGCTGGCCGCGACCGTGGCTCCCATCCTGGCGGGAGTGGTGGCCGACGGGCTGGCCGCGGACCGGCTGAGCATCCAGCTGCAATGGGAGTCGCCCGTCGTCGGGCAGGCTCTGCTCACCGCGCTCGACCTCCGGGGGCTGGACTTTCTGTTCGCGATCGCCGTGCTGCTGGGGCTCTACTCGCTGCATCGCCTGCTCGCGGTGCGCGAGGTCGGGGCGGTCGAAGCCGGCGCTGCGGCCGAGTTCTATGGCGAGATGCGCCGGACCGTGCGTCACGTCTCCAACGTGGCGGGGTTGCGCCGGCTGAGCTCGTTCCCCTACTTTCTCCTGCGCCGCCGGCCCGGCGCCGGCGCCGAGCGAGCCGAAGCCCGGCCGGCGGGGGAGGAGCAGGCGCCGGAGGAGTGAACGGCAGCGCTGCCGTAGAATCTCCCAGCCGTGTTCGCCGCTTTCCGGTCTCTGGCGCTCGTCGCGCTCGCCTTTCTGGCGCCCGGCTGCGTCGATCGCGGTGCCGAGGTGGCGGCCGGCGGGCTCCGTGTCTTCGCGGCCGCCAGCCTGATCGACGTGGTCGGGGAGTTGGCGGTCGCCTTCGAGCGGCGTGAGGCCGCGGATGTCGAGCTCAACCTGGCGGGGTCCAACACCCTGGCGCAGCAGATCCTCTCGGCGCCGGGCGCCGATGTCTTTCTGTCGGCCGACCTCCACTGGGTCGAAGTGCTCGAGCGGGCCGGCCGGGTCGCCGTCGGCAGCCGGCGCGCCCTGCTCGGCAACCGGCTGGTTCTCGTCGCCGCCAGCGATGCCGAGATCCGGATCGGACGCCCCGAGGAGCTGGCCGGCGCCGACTTCAGCTACCTGGCGCTGGCCGATCCCGCAGCGGTGCCGGCGGGCCGCTACGCCCGCGGGGCACTGGAGGAGATCGCGCTCGACGGGGCGACGCTGTGGCAGAGGGTCGCCGACCGGGTGGCGCCGGCCCTCGACGCGCGCGCCGCTCTGGCGTTGGTCGAGTCGGACCCGGCGATCCTGGGCATCGTCTATAAGACCGATGCCCGGCAGTCGGGGCGGGTGCGGGTGCTCTACGAGTTTCCGCCCGCCGGCGCGGCTCGGGTGACCTACTACGGCGCTCTTGTCGAGGACGGCGGCCGGCCCGATCTCGGTCGGCGCTTCCTCGACCTCGCAGCCGGCCCGGAGGGGCGCCGCATCGGCGAGCGCCACGGTTTTGGGGCGCCGCCGGCATGACGCCGGCGCTTCTTTCGGCGCTGTTGGTGAGCCTGCGGGTGGCGGTGGTCGCCACTCTCCTGGTCGGCGTACCGGCGATCTTCCTGGGCTATGCCTTGGCGCGCTGGGAGTTTCACGGCAAGCGGATCCTGTCGGTGCTGGTCGGTCTGCCGCTGGTGCTGCCGCCGACCGCGGTGGGCTTCCTGCTGCTGCGTCTGCTGGCGGTGGATGGGCCGTTGGGTCGCGACACGCTCGGCTTCGACCTCGGGCTGCTGCTCACCTGGAAGGCGGCGGCGCTGGCCGCCGGCCTCATGTCGCTGCCGCTGGTGGCGCGGACCGCCCGGGTGACCTTCGAGGGCGTCGATCCGCGGCTCGAGACGATGGCCCGCACGCTGGGGCACCGGCGCTCCGCGACTTTCTTCCGCTTCACGTTGCCGCTGGCGGCGAAGGGCCTGTCGGCGGCGCTCATTCTGGGCTTCACTCGCGCCCTCGGTGAGTTCGGCGCCACCGTGACCGTGGCCGGCAACATTCCGGGGCGCACACGGACCTTGGCGTCGGCGATCTTCAGCGCTCAGCAGGGGGGGGACACCCGCGCGGCGGGCCTGCTGATGATCGTCGCCCTGGTGGTGGGCGTCGCGGCGATCGCCAGCGCCGAGCTGCTGGCCCCGGGGCGCCAGCGGACGGAGATCCGTTGATGCGGCTCGAGGTCGATATTCGCCTGCCGCTCGACCGGTTCGACCTGGAGGTCGAGCTCAAGGCCGAGGGCCCGGTGACCGGCATCTTCGGCCCCTCGGGCTCGGGCAAGAGCAGTCTGCTCGAAACGGTCGCCGGACTGCGGCGGGGCGCCACGGGCACCGTGCGGCTGGGCGATCGGGTCTGGCTGGACAGCGCCGCCGGCGTCTGCCTGCGACCCGAGGCGCGCGACGTGGGGTTTGTGCCCCAGGACAGCCTGCTCTTCCCCCACCTGGACGTTCGCCGCAATCTGCTGGCCGGTGCCGGCAGGGCGCGGCGTAACGGTGGCAGCCCGGAGGCGCTGCTCGGTCAGGTCTGCGAGCTGCTCGAGCTGGGACCGCTGCTGGCTCGCGACGTGTCGTCGCTCTCGGGTGGCGAGCGGCGCCGGGTGGCTCTCGGCCGGGCGCTCTGCTCCGGTCCGCGGCTGCTGCTCCTGGACGAGCCCCTGGCCTCGCTCGATCTGCCGCTGCGGAGGCGGCTGCTGCCGCTGCTGCGCCGGCTGCGATCCGAGCTGACGACGCCGATGCTGCTCGTGTCGCACGACCCGATAGAGGTCCAGGCGCTGTGCGACGAGATGATCGTCCTGCGCGACGGGGTCGCGGTGGCCCGCGGCGAGCCGCACCGCCTGCTGGCGGATCCGCGGGTGTTCGCCCTGGCAGAAGAGGCGTTCGAGAACGTGCTGCCCGCCCGTCACCTGCGTCGCGAGGCGAGCACCAGCGTGCTGCGCCTCGGCGAGGCCGACGGCGGTGTCGAGCTGATCACCCTGGCGTCGTCGGTCGAGATCGGCGCCGAGGTGCTGGTCGGCCTGCCCTCCTCCGAGATCGTGCTCGCCACCGAGCGCCCCGTGGGGCTGTCGGCCAGGAACGTCGCCGATCAGCGTCGAGGTGGTGGAGACGACGCCCGCCGCGCTCGGCATCGCCCCGGGCAGCGACGTCTTCCTGGTGATCAAGGCGACGTCGTGCCGGCTCTACGGCGGCGGCTGAAGCGGGTTCGTCAAGCGCCTCCCGCCACCGGATGTCCGGGAGGATGAGAAAAAGCCCGCCCCCCGATGCGGGAGGCGGGCGAAGCAGTGTGGGCGGAGATCGGGCTAGAAGCCCCAGGAGTAGCCGAACTCGAGGTCGAACTGGTCCATCTCCAGGGTGATCGTCTGCTGGCCCGGAATCGGCGCCTCGAGGGGGTTCACTCCGCTGACGCTGACCGACGGTGCGTGCATCAGAGACATGCTGAAGGCCCTGCTGGTGCCGAGCTCACGGGTGAAGCCGACGGTGATGTGCTCCTCCATCACGCCGGGCGCCAGGATGTTGAACAGGACCTCGCTCGGCGGAATCGGTTGGTCGCCGGTGGAGAAACCGGCCCGCCAGGTCCAGGGGGCGGTGCCCCACTGGAGGCCGACCTTGATGACCGACATGTCCTGCCAGCCAAAGCCGGCGCCGTTGTTGGAGCCCAGCGGGCCCTGCACCAGGTTCGGCAAGAACGGATTGCCGACCGAGGCGATGTCGCTGTACATGATCTCCTGGTAGTCCAGGGCCAGCACGGCGCTGGTACCGAATCGGTAGGCGATGCCGGCTGTCCAGTTGGAGGGGATGTCGAAGCCGCCCTGCTCGGCGAACAGGCCGGCGTAGTCGTCGAACTTGTCCATGCCGATCTCGCTCTGCCAGCTGAAGCCGAGCGAGAAGCGGTCGGTGAACTTGCCCAGATAGCCGAGACGCGCGCCGGATCCGATCGACTGGTCGTGGCCCTTGTTGGACAGATTGGCCGGATCGGACGAGAACATGCCGAACGCCTGGACGCCCTGGACCTCGAAGAACTGGATGGCCAGGATCGGTGAGATACCGAAGGCGTGTCTGCCGCTCGAGTCCTTCCACGCCCAGGTCGGCACGATGAACATCTGCGACAGATCGACACCGGTGGGACTGGTACCGAAAATGGTGCTGGTCGGGTAGTCGGTGTTCATGCCGCCCTGGCCGTAGAGGGCCAGACCGACCGAGCTACCGCCGCTAAGCACCCAGCTGGCGCCGAAGTTGGGCACGAAGAACATCTCGGAGTCGCTCTCGACCGTTCCCGGGAGCAGGCCGAACTGCGGCGGCCCGGTGGGGAAGCCGGTGATCGTGTACTGACGGCGGGGGCTGAAGAGACCCATTCCGGCGTCGAAGCGCTCGCCGATGAACGCCAGGCCAGCCGGGTTCGTGCCCGGCGCCAGGGCGTCCTGGGGCAGCGCCACACCGGCTCCGGCCAGCGCCTTGGCCCGGGTGCCGATGCCGTGGATCAGGTATCCGTTGGTGGCCAGCACCGGGCCGGCTACCAGGGCGAACAGAGCCGCGAGGCCGGCTATGCGCAAGGCGGCCTGCTGCGAGGTACGAGTCATCATGGAAGCTCCTCCTCTCGGTGTTCCGAGCCGAGTGGGCCCGGCTACACCAAGAGCCTCGCAACAAGAGCACTTTCGCACGACCGCCGGCTGGGTAGGAAGGTGAAGCGCCGCTGGGTGAGATGCTCTCGGGGTACTCCTACCCGTAGGTGTAGGGCGGGGCGATCCAGGCTTCACGGGCGCGGAACGCCGCTTCTGGCGACCGTAGTGGCCAGGCGATCACTCGGGCCTCAGCCGTACTTGGCGAGGA
>CALZJC010000228.1 GCA_945787525.1 Thermoanaerobaculia bacterium
TCCAGCAGCTTGCGGCAACGCTCCTCGAAGTCGGGCGGCAGATCGGCCGCCAGGCCGCCGATGCGGCCGTAGGAGACGGTCAGTCGGGCGCCGCTACAGGCCTCCAGCAGACCGTAGATCTCCTCGCGCGGCTGGTACAGGTAGAAGAAGTTGGTCAGCGCGCCGGCGTCCACCAGGCTCGAGCCGTTGCAGACGCAGTGGTCCATGATGCGCGAGAACTCGGACAGGATGGTGCGCGCCCAGACCGCCTTCGGCGGCACCTCGACGCCGAGCATGCTCTCCACCGTGCGGCAGTAGCCGACGTTGTTGATGAACGACGAGCAGTAGTTGAGCCGGTCGGTGAACGGCACCACCTGCTGCCAGGTGTGGGTCTCGGCCATCTTCTCGAAACAGCGGTGCAGGTAGCCGACTTCCACCTCGCTGGCGATGATGCGCTCGCCTTCGAGCGTCGCCACGACCCGGAAAGTGCCGTGCATCGCCGGGTGCGAGGGCCCGATGTTGATCGTCATGCGCTCGAACATGTCGTCCGGGTCGTCGCTCGGCGGCGGCTCCGGCTGCGGCCGGTAGACCTTGTCGTCGGTCAGGATCCAGCGCCGCGCCGCATCGTAGTCCTTACGCAGGGGGTGGCCGCGAAACGCATCGTGAGTGAGGATGCGACGCAGGTTCGGATGGCCCTCGAACGTGAGGCCGAACATGTCGAACGCCTCACGCTCGAACCAGTCGGCCGCCCGCCAGACGCCGGTGAGGCTGGGCAGCGCCGGGTCCGCCTCCGTCACCGGCACCTTGAGCCGCAGCCGTTCGCCGCGCGGCAGCGAGTAGAGATGGTAGACCACCTCGAAGCGCTCGTCGCGTTCCGGGTAGTCGACGCCACAGAGGTCCAGCAGCAGGTCGTAGCGGCTGTCGGGATCGTCCCGAAGGTCCCTCGCCAGGTCGGCCAGGATCTCGCGTTTCACCACCCACGTGGGCTGATCGAGCCCCTCCTGCGGCCGGATGCTGCCCGGGGGGTAACGGTCAAGCAGCGGCGGCGGGGCCGTCAGCGTTGGCACGCTCTGGTCTCCCCTTGTTCTTCTTGCGCAATCGGCGCTCGCGGTCGACCTTCTGCTTGAGCTGGAGGATGCCGTACAGCAGCCCCTCCGGCGTCGGTGGGCAACCGGGAACGTAGACGTCGACCGGGATGATCTCGTCGATGCCCTGCATCACGTGATAGGCGCGGTAGAAGCCACCCGAGCAGGCGCAGGCGCCCATCGAGACGACCCACTTGGGCTCGGGCATCTGGTCGTAGATCTTCTTCAGCACCGGCCCCATCTTGTCGGTGATGGTGCCGGCGACGATCAGCAGATCGCTCTGGCGGGGCGAGAAACGCACCACCTCATAGCCAAAGCGGGCGGCGTCGTAGTGACTCGACACGCTGCTCATGAACTCGATGGCGCAGCAGGCCGTGCCGAACGGCAGCGGCCAGAAGGAGTTGCTCTGTGCCCACTCCTCGATGGCTTCAAACTGAGTGGTGATCCAACTCTCGCCGATCATGGACGCCCCCTCGATCTGCGGCAGTCTAGCGGATAGCCGACGCGGCTCCAAGCCGCTATGGCGTCTGATTCGCCAGCCGCCGCCGGTTGGTTGCCGCCGGGACCGCCAGCCGTTTCCGCTAGCCCGCGATGTCGCCCCGCGAAGCCTGCAGATCGCGCCGCAGTGCCTCGAGAAGATCTATATGGTCACGCTGCTCGGACACCGTCCCCTGCAGCATCGTGGCCGTTGCCTGGTCGACCTCACCGATCATGCGCGGATAGAGAACCTCGTTCTCGTAGCGCTCCTCGGCAAGCGCCTCGCGCACCGCGCCGGCGGCGTCCGGTGTCTGGCCGGCCGCCCCGAGCAGCTCCACCGCGAGGCGGTCCTTGTCACCGGCCAGCCGGCGCCAACGCTCGGCCAGCACCGGCATCGCCTCCCCTTCGGCCCGCGCGGCATAGGCACGGAAGCGCGCCGCACTGGCGGCCTCGGCGTTGAACGCGGTCTTCAGGTGCTCCTGGGAACGGGGCAGTCGCGACACTGTCTCCTCCTTGCCGCCGGGATGGTCCGCCGGATGCGGTCCACCAGGCGCCTGCCGACGCGGGCCAGACAGGGCTCGCGGGCTATCATGGCCGCAGCGCCACCGGCTGACCTCGGTGCGATTCTACACCGCTCGACGGAACCCCTGTGCCGCCTGACCGTAGCAGTAGACACATGGCCAGACTCGGCAGATTCCAGCGGCTGATCTTCGTCGCGCTAACCGCCACGGCCGCCCTGCTCGGGCTGGCCCTGCTGCTCGCCCACCAGCTGTTCCCCGAGGTCATGCCCTGGTTCGTGCGCCTTTCGGCGCACGCTTTCCTCGTGGCGCTGCTGCTGGTTCTCGCCCTGTGGCTGCTGTGGATCGGCCTGCGGCGGTTTCTCTGGCGGGTGAGCCGCAAACTGGCGTTCTCCTACTTCCTCATCGGCGTCCTGCCGATTCCGATGGTGCTGTTGCTGATCGGCCTCAACGTCTACCTGCTGAGCGGTTACTTCCTCGGGCACCTCTACCGCGGCACGGCGCAGGGCCTGAGGAGCGAGCTGCAGGCGGTCGCCGACGTGGCGCTGGCCGGCTGGTCCGGCGGCCCGCCGCCGCTGGACGACGCCGGAGAGGCGCGGCTGGCGTACTACCGGCGGGGGGCGAAGGTGGCGGGAGCCGCGGTCGCCCCCGACCGCTGGCCGGACTGGCTCGAGGCGGCGGCCGCCGACGGTTCGCCGGGCCCGGTCGCCTACACGGCCCTGCCCGACGGCTCCCCGGCGCTGGGCGCCACCGCCCGCCGCGGCCCGCTCGGGGTGCTCGCCCTGAGCGCCGAGGGCATCGAACGGCAGCTGGCACAGCGCAGCGGTGTCTGGGTGGAGCTGCTGCGGGCGGAAGATCGGGGCGAGGAGTCGCTGGTTCGGGTACAGCTGCTCGGTGAGGAGTACCGGTTGATGCCGCTCAGCGCCCAGCGCACGCTCGCCGACCGCGAGCTCTTCTTTGGGGTCAGCGGCCGGGAGCAGGGCTGGGCGGATCGCCCGCTGCTCTGGTGGGGAGAGGTCAGCGGCGCCCTGCGCTCGCTGGAGGACGGCGCGGTGGTCGCCGAGTATCTCGCGGTCAGCCTCAACTGCAACCTGCGCACCGTCAGGCAACGGATCTCCTCCAGCTCGGGCGAGGTGGATACCGCCGTCTGGGCGGGCCTGTTCGCGGTGACCGGCATGCTGTCGTCGGTCTACGCCGTGGCGGTTCTGATGGCCCTGTGGATCATCCTCGGCCTCGGCCTGGCGGTGAACCGGCTGAGCCGCGCCACCAACGCCGTGCGCCAGGGCGACTTCTCGACCCGCATCGACTCGCACCGCCGCGACCAGATCGGCGAGCTCGAGACCACCTTCAACGAGATGACCGCCAACCTGGAACGGCTGGTCGACGCCGCCACCCGTCAGGAGATCGTCCAGAAGGAGCTGGCCATCGCCCGTGACCTGCAGCAGAGTCTGCTGCCCGCCGACCTGCCGGCCTCGGATGCGGTGGACTTCTCCACCCTCTTCGAGCCCAGCGCCGCCATCGGCGGCGACTACTTCGACGTGCTGCGGGTCGACGAGGATCGGCTGGCCGTCGTGGTGGCCGACGTATCCGGTCACGGGCTGCCGACCGGGCTGCGCATGGCGATGCTCAAGGCGGCCCTGGTGATCCTGGTCGAAGAGCGCAAGCCGGCCGAGGAGATCCTGCGGCGACTCAACGGCATGGTGCGGGCGGAGAAGAAGCAGCGCTTCTTCGTCACCGCAACCATCGCGGTGATCGACTTCCGCCGCCACCACCTGCAGATCACCAACGCGGCCCACCCTCCCTCCTACCTGCTGCGTGACGAGCGGGTCGAGGAGATCCTGCTCACCGGCAGCCCGCTGGGCGCGCTCGGCGAGGAGTACGGCCGGCGCGACGTGGCGCTCGAGCCGGGCGACGTCCTGATCTGGCTTTCCGACGGCCTGATCGAGGCGGCCGACGACGCCGACGAGCCGTTCGGTTACGACCGCACCCTGGCGGCTCTGGCCGGACCGGCCGACAGCGCCCTGGCGGTGCGCAACCGCCTGCTGGCGGCGGTCCATGAGCACACCGGCGGCCGAGCGCCGGACGACGACCGCACCCTGGTCGTGATGCGCTACCGGCCGGCCGCCCCGGCGACCGCCGCGTCGGCACCCGACAGCCCGAGAAAATCGTAGATCCGCCGGATGTACTCGCGGGTCTCGCGGAACGGCGGCACCCCGCCGTAGCGCTCGACGTTGGTCTCGCCGGCGTTGTAGCCGGCCAGGGCCAGGGGCAGCTCGCCCTCGTAGCGGTCGAGCAGCAGGCGCAGGTACCGCACTCCGGCCTCGAGGTTCTTCTCGGGCCGGTAGCGCTCGCTGCTGGTCAGACCGAAGCGCCTGGCCGTGGCGGGCATCAGCTGCAACAGACCGACGGCCCCCTTGTGCGACACCGCCCTGGGGTCGAAGGCCGACTCGGCCCGCACCATCGCCGCCACGAGCCGCGGCGAGACTTCATGTCGCCGGGCGGCGGCGAAGATCAGCTCACCATAGGGCGTCGAGGGCACCGTGTCCGAATCGCGGAAGGCCGCCATGAACCCGGCCGGAGCCGGCGGCGCGGGCTCCTCCGAGATCTCGTCGTCCAACACCCGCTCGATCCTCAGCAACGGCATCTCGAGCAGCCCACCGGAGGGCAGCTCGATCACGGCCCGGCTGCCCTCCACCCGGTAGGCGGAGGCTTTGAGCACCCGGCCGCCCTCGAGGACCACCAGCTCCGCCGGTGCCGCGCCGGCAGTCAGGGCGGCGACCAGCAGGCCGCCGGCAATCAGCCGACACGGTGGACCGCTTGCGGCGACAGCCATCCCGGTCATTTTACTTCAGCGGTTCTTCGCAGCTGCCCCTCCGCTGCTCGCCGATTGGCGTTTCGCCGCCCGACGGGGCGGCTGCTGCCCGGGGCTGCTAGACTCTCGGTCCCTCACCCCATAGCGGGCGTCTGGCATGGAACCCGACCGAACCGACCGCGTTGTTGAGCGCTTCCTGCGTGGCTCGAAGGCCCGGCAGCCGTCTCCCGACGAGACCGAGGCGGAGATCCTGCCGCTGCCGGGAGCCGACGAGCCGGCGCCCCAGCCGCCCATGCGCTATCTGATCCGCCAGGCCGACGACGGCCCGTACCTGACCAGTCGCGAGACGCCGGAGCTCAAGGTGCGGCTGGATCCCAGCCTCGCGGTGACCGCCGCCGCCGCCCGCAAGGCACCGGAGGGCACCATCTTCCTCGACGGCGCGGCGCAGGGCGAGCCGTTTCTCGATCACCAGCGGCGGGTCTTCAACCTCGACCACCATGAGGGCGTGATCCGGCGGTTCACGCTCTCGGCCTGCGAGCAGGCGATGATCCTGGTCCTGCGGGGGCTCGATCTGCGGGAGCGGCCCTGGACGATCCTCGCCAACCAGCCCGACCTCGACACCGTGATGGCCATCTGGGTGCTGATGAACAGCGTCCATCTGGGCGAAGACCAGCCGGCGATCCGCCGCGCAGCCATGCCGCTGGTCAGAGTCGAGGGCCTGATCGACTCGCAGGGCCTCGAGCTGCTGGAGTTCGGCGGCCTGGCCGAAGCCGAGATGCAGGAGATCGTGGCCAAGCTGGACCGCCTGCGCGAGGTCGAGCTGTCGGCCCTGGCGGGCGGCAAGCCGACCGGGACCGGCCAACTCGAGACCCTGATCGAACAGCTGCGTCTGCTCGACCGGATGATCTACCCGATCGACTTCTTCGAGACCCTGCCGGCGGTCGAGGAGCTGGCTCTCGCCGAGCTGTCGCCGCAGCGGATCGCGGTCGTCTGTCGCTGCGAGGGCGGCATCTACGAGTTGGAGCCGGTGCTCAAACGGCTGTACGGCAAGCGACTGGGGATCATCGTGCTGCAGAAGTCCGACAACTCGTACACCCTGCGCCAGGTCGACACCTTCCTGCCGGGCAACCTCGAAGTGGCCTACACGACCCTGAATCTGCTCGACCCGGCGGTTCGCAACAGCCGCGCGTCGAACCGTTGGGGCGGCTCCGGAGAGATCGGCGGCTCACCGCGGAGCTCGGGCACGCGCCTCGATCCCGCCGCGATCGCCGCCGCCTGCCGGCTCGCCTACCATCGCCC
>CALZJC010000229.1 GCA_945787525.1 Thermoanaerobaculia bacterium
GGTCGGCATCGACCGGTTCCTGTTGATCCAGGTGCCGATCACGCTGATCAGCGGCGCGATCGGCGTCTGGCTGTTCTACGTCCAGCACCAGTTCGAGGACACCTACTGGCGCGAGCACCCGGAGTGGGAGTTCCACCGCGCCGCGATCGAGGGCAGCTCGTACTACGATCTGCCCGCGCTGCTGCACTGGTTCACCGGCAATATCGGCTTCCACCACATCCACCACCTGGCCAGCCGGATCCCCAACTACCGGCTGAAGGAGTGCTTCCGCCGGGTGCCCGAGCTGCAGCGCGTCACCCGTCTCACCATCCGCAGCAGCCTGCACTGCGCCCGGCTGCACCTGTGGGACGAGGTCGAGGGCCGGTTGGTCGGCTTTCGCCATCTGCGGACCCTGCGCGCCGGCGCCTGAAGTCGCGCCGGTGGGGCTTGACGCCGCGCGCGAACGGCGCGTCTTCCTCGACACCACCCCTGCCCCGCCGAGGCGCTGTGCGACGCCGAGCAGGCACTGACGGAGGGCGACTTGAGGCAGCTCCGCGCGGCCCTCGAGCCGCTGGTCGCGGCCCAGGGGCGCAGGATCTAGCCCGACCTGGGCGGTCGCGCTTCCCGACCCACTCCGATACTCTCTGACCCGCATGACCGCCTCGCGCAGTCGCAAGCCCCGCCAAGCCGCTGCCCGTGGCCTCCACCTGAGCACCTCGCGGCGACGTCGGTCCGGGCCCCTGCCCAGGGCCCACTTCCGTGTCTTCCTGGGTCAGAAAGAGGTCGGGATCGAGTCGATCACGCCGCTGCATTGGCTGGCCGATGGGCACCCCGATCCAGAGCTGCGGCAGGTCGTGACGCTGCGGCGGGCCGTGACGACCGACCGTACGCTGTTCGCGTGGCGGGCGGCTGTGGCCAAAGGCAAGAGCGACGTGCGCGACGTGGTCATCGCCCAGCTCGGCGAGCCGGGGGGAAAGCCGATCAACATCTGGCTGCTCCAGAAGGCGGTGCCGATACGGTGGAGCGGTCCGACGCTCGACGCGCTCTCGGGGGAGATCGCCCACGAAGAGCTCGAGCTGCGCTATGAATCGATTGCCTGGCGCACGCGCGTCTGAGGCCTGTCCGAGGGAGGAGAGACGAGATGAGCCATCCAGTTCCGGTCTATCACTTTACGGTCGAGTGGGGAGGCGCCAGGTTGGGCTTCAGCGAGATCAGCGGGCTCGAGGCCGAGGCCCAGACGATCGAGTACCGCGAGGGGTCGAGCCCCACCTACTCGGTCACCAAGATGCCTGGGCTGAAGAAGTACTCGAACGTGACCCTGAAGCGCGGCATCTTCGCAGGTGACGGCGAGTTTGCCGAGTGGTTCAAGACGATCGCTTCGTCCACCGTCGAGCGCCGCGACGTCACCATCAGCCTGCTCAACGAAGAGCACGAGCCGGTGATGACCTGGAAGCTCGTCAACGCCTGGCCCGCAAAGCTCGTCGGGCCGACGCTCAACGCCACCTCCAGCGAAGTCGCGATCGAGGAGCTGCAAATCGCCCACGAGGGGCTGAGCGTCGAGAGCGGCTAGGGCGGCGCGGACGGTCGGAGTGCAGGCATGACGCCAGAGATACTCTTTCCGGGGGTCTACATCGAGGAGATTTCGAGCGGCGTCCGCTCGATCGCCGGCGTGCCGACATCGGTGGCCGCGTTTGTCGGCCGGGCGCCAAACGGAACGGTCGGCAAAGCGGTGGCCATCGACTCCACTGCCGAGTTCGAACGCCGGTTCGGCGGGACGCGCGAGGGGTCCACCCTGGCCTTGACGGTCGAAGCGTTTTTCGACAACGGCGGCGAGCGGGCGTTGGTGGTGCCGGTCGAGGACGGCTCGCGGGCGAGCATCGAAGTCGCACTGCAAGCACTGGCCGGCGAAAGCTGGAACCTGCTCTGTCTGCCACCGTCACGCGATGCCGCCGAGACGGGAGGAGCCCCGGCCGGACTCGGCGCCGACGGCATTGCGGCGGCGGTGGCCTGCTGCGAGAAGCGCCGGGCCTTCCTGATCCTCGATGCCGACCCGGCCTGGACCGACAAAGCTGCGGCCCTTGCTGGACGCGCCGCCCTGGGTATCGACAGCCGCAACGCGGCGTTGTACTTCCCGTGGCTGCGACGGCCGGGAACGCGCCGGGACCTACCGCCCTCGGGCGCGGTGGCGGGGGTCTTCGCGCGCACCGACGCGGCGCGCGGGGTCTGGAAGGCGCCGGCCGGGATGGACGCCGTTCTGCGCGGCGTCAGCGATCTGAGCGTCGCCCTGACCGACGCGGATAGCGGTGAGCTCAACCTGGCCGGGGTCAACTGCCTGCGGATCTTCCCGGGCGCCGGGCCGGTCGTCTGGGGGGCACGGACGTCGTCGTCCGACCCGGAGTGGAAGTACGTACCGGTCCGGCGGCTATACCTGTTCCTCGAGCGCAGCATCGACGAGGGCATTCGGTGGGCGGTGTTCGAGCCCAACGACGAGCCGCTCTGGGGCCAGATCCGCCGGAGCGTCGAGGCATTCCTCCACCCACTGTGGCGGGAAGGGGCATTCCAGGGCCCCAAGCCGGATGACGCGTTCTTCGTCCGCTGCGACCGGAGCACCACGACCCAGACGGAGATCGACCGGGGACTGGTGAATCTCGAGGTCGGTTTCGCGCCGCTCAAGCCGGCGGAGTTCACCATCCTGCGGATCGTCGTCCGCACTGGCGGCCGGCCGCGGGTCGCCGGGAGATCGCACCGGGCGCTCGAGAACCTCGAGCTGGCGGCAGCGGATCTCATCAGCGCCAGGCCCGGGCGGAGCCCGTCGGGGGGACCGGCCCTGCTGGCTCTCTTCTCCGGACCGAGCGGCGCGGGCAAGACGATGGCGGCACGCTCGCTGGCGCGCCGGCTGGGGCGCGATCTCTACCGCGTCGACCTCGCCGGCCCGGCGCACGAGTACATCGGCGAGACCGAAAAGAACCTGCGCCGGCTGTTCGACCAGGCGGAAGAGCAGGGCGCCATCCTGTTCTTCGACGAGGCCGACGCGCTGTTTGGCAGACGCAGCGAGGTGCGCGACGCCCACGAGCGCTACGCGGACATCGAAGTGAGCTATCTCCTGCGGCGGCTATCCGAGTTCCACGGTCTCGTTGTCCTGGCGACGAGCTCGGCCGACAGGATCGACCGCTCCTTCAGCGAGCGCAGCCGGTTCCGGGTCGAATTCGTCGCCTAGCCTGACCTTCTCGGTCGCCGACTCCATGAACGCCAAGATCCTGCTCGTCGACGACTCTCGCTTCGCGCGGTTGAAGATCGAAGAGGTCCTGCGCCGCTGCGGCGTCTGCGTCGACTTCGTCCACGCCGAGGACGGAGCCCAGGGAGCGGCCCGGCTGGCCGAGGACCAGTTCGACCTGGTGCTTTGCGACATCAACATGCCGGAGGCAGACGGTTTCGAGTTCCTGCGTCGCAAGAGCGCCGACTCCGGCCTGGCGGACGTACCGGTGATCATGCTCACGGCCGAGGAGGAGATCGAGATCAAGCTGCAATGTCTCGAGGCCGGCGCCTCCGACTACCTGCTCAAACCGTTCCACGAGCAGGAGCTCGTCGCGCGAGCGAGAATCCACCTGCAGATCAAGGAGCTCCGAGACAGCCTGCACACCAAGAACCAGGCGCTCGAGAGACTGGTCCGGGTGGATGCCCTCACCGCGGTGGCCAACCGCCTCCACCTGAGCGAGTGTCTGCGGCACGAGTTCAGCCGCGGGCAACGCCATGACGTGCCGTTCTCGTTGGCGATCCTCGATGTGGATCACTTCAAGGCGGTCAACGATCGCTTCGGACATCTGGTCGGTGACCAGGTGTTGCGGGAGATCGCTCTCCGGCTGACCAATGCGGTGCGCGCGCACGACGTCGTGGCGCGGTACGGCGGCGAGGAGTTCGCTCTGCTGACTCCGCGAACCAGGACCGAGGAATCGACCTTGATAGTCGAACGCTGTCGGCGCCTGGTTGCCGACACGCCGTTCGCCGGCGGTGACGAGCCCCTGCAGATCACCGTCAGCGCCGGCCTGAGCAGCTTCCCGGCCGACGGCGCCAAGACCGAGGACGAGCTGCTGCGCCAGGCCGACGAGGCGCTCTACGAGGCCAAGCGCGCCGGCCGAGACCGTCTGGTGAGCTGGGAGGAGCACAGCCGGGCCTGAGGGCTCGAAGCCGACCACCGGCAGGACGGGGGCACCGCCGGTGGCAAGCTCGCGGCGGGTCGCGGCCTTTGCGGCCTGATTGACCGGAGCGCGCCGCGCCGGGGCGGCTCTTCAGTCGGCCGGCGCGGGACCGTCGCCGTCCAGCATCTTCCGCACCTTGCTGACCAGGGCTCCAGCGGTGAACGGCTTCGCCAGCAGCTCGGATTTCTCGATCAGACCCTGGCTCTCCATCGTCTCCCCCAGGTGGCCAGAGATGAAGAGGACCTTGAGGCCGGGCTCGACGCGTGCCAGCCGCCGCGCCAGCTCGGGGCCGCTCATCCGGGGCATGACGACGTCGGTGATCACCATGTCGCAAGAGGTCTCGAGCTCGGCGAAGAGGTCGAGCGCCGCGGCGCCGCTGGAACAGCCGATCACCCGGTAGCCACGCCGTTCGAGGATCCTGGTGATCAGCAACCTCACCCCGGGCTCGTCCTCGACGACCAGCAGCGTCTCCGAGCCGCGAGGCTGCGCAGCCCGCGCGGCCGGCTTGGCGACCGGGCGCGCGTCGGCACTCTGCGGGAAGAAGACCCGGAAGCACGATCCCTTGCCGGGCTCACTCTCCGCCCAGACATAACCGTCGCTCTGTTTCACGATGCCGTAGACGATGGCCAACCCCAGACCGGTGCCCTTGCCGATCTCCTTGGTGGTGAAGAACGGCTCGAAGAGCCGATCTCGGGTCTCCTCGCTCATGCCGATCCCCGTGTCGCGGATCTCGAAGCCGACGTACGTCCCGTCGACGACGGCGTGCCTGGCGGAGTCACTGTCCAGCCTCTGGCGCAGCGTGGCTATCGTCAGCCGCCCGCCAGCCGGCATCGCATCGAGGGCGTTGACCACCAGATTCAGGACCACCTGCTCCACCTGGCTGGGGTCCAGCTCGCTTCTCAGAGGCTCGGACGCGAGTTCCATGACGACCTCGACCTGCTCCCCGGCGAGGCGCTCGAGCACCGGCCGGAACTCCTCGAGCAGTGAGTTGAGCTCCACGGGGCGCGGCTCGACGACCTGCTTTCGGCTGAGGGCGAGGAGCTTCTCGGTCAGCATGGCGGCTCGCTCGCCGGCATCACGGATCTCCTTGACGCATCCGTACAGCGAGCTCTCCGCCGGCAGGTCATCGAGCGCCAGCTCGGCGAAGCCGTTGATAGCGGTCAACAGGTTGTTGAAGTCGTGCGCGATGCCGCCGGCCAGGCGACCGACGGCCTCCATCTTCTGCGCGTGCTGCAGCTGCTCTTCCTTTTTCTGCAGCTCGTGCCTGTCCTCCACGCGATCCGTGACGTCGCGGACCACGCCCAACACTCCCCGGGTCTCCCCGGTCGAGTTGCGCAAGGGCAGGTAGATATCGGTGGAGTAGCCCTTCGTGCCGTCCGGCAACCAGTACCTCAGCTCCTCGCCCCGCTGCGTCATCACCGCTTCTTCAGCCGGGCCGAAGCCAATCAGGCGCTCCGGCAGCAGCTTACCGCGCTCAATACCCGGCGCTTCGCGAAACTCGTGGGCTCCCGCCGCTCGCTCTTCGAGGAGCTCGACCGGCCGGCCCTCAGACCCTTGCCCACCACTCGCTACGAGCCGGCCGAATGGAAAACGCACGTGGGAGTGAGCATCGACTACCACATCGAGTTTGCGCGCCACTATTACAGCGTCCCCTACCAACTGACCGGCAAACGCGTCGACGTGCGGGCCACGGCCACCACGGTGGAATGCTTTTACCGGCACCGGCGCGTCGCCTCGCATCGCCGCAGCACGCGGCCGGGACATTTCACGACCGACCCCACGCACCGCCCGAAGTCGCATCAACGCTATGCGGAGTGGAGTCCGTCCCGGCTCATTCGCTGGGCCGAATCGATTGGTGCCCAGACGGCGACGGTCGTCGAGCGCATTCTCCACCGCAAGCCGCACCCAGAGCAGGGCTTTCGCACCTGCCTCGGGATCCTGCGTTTGGCCAAGCGGCACGGGCGTGATCGGCTCGAGCAGGCATGTGGCCGCTCCGCGGCCCCACCTACTACGACTGACACGGAGGCACCAATGCTCACCGAAGAAACCCTGACGAAATTGAGCCAGATGCGGCTGCATGGGTTTGCCCACGCGTTAACCCAACAACTCGACGACGACCAGTATGACGAGCTCACCTTTGCGGAGCGGGTCGGGCTCTTGGTCGATCGGGAATGGACCGAGCGGGAAGCCCGCCGCCTCACCCGGCGGCTGCAACACGCGAAACTGCGCGAGCCGGCCTGCGTCGAGGATCTCGATTATCGGCACGCCCGCGGGCTCGACCGGACCTTGATGCAACGCTTGGCGACGTGTGAGTGGATCACGAAACATCAGAACCTGATCATCGAGGGACCCACGGGTGTCGGCAAAACGTTTATCGCCTGCGCGCTGGCGCAGAAAGCCTGTCGCGACGGCCACACGGCCCTCTACCGGCGCGTCCCCCGGCTGTTACACGAACTGCTGATCGCCCGCGCCGACGGCTCCTACTCGCGACTCCTGATCCGGATCGCCAAAACGGATTTGCTCGTGGTCGATGACTGGGGGCTCGCGCCCCTGGCCGATCAGGAACGCCGCGATCTGCTCGAAGTCCTCGAAGACCGGTGGGGCAATCGCTCGACGCTCGTCGCCGCGCAACTCCCGGTGGCGGCGTGGCACAAGATCATTGGGGAGCCGACCGTCGCTGACGCGATCGTCGATCGCCTCGTCCATAACGCCCATCGCCTGACCCTGAAAGGGGAATCGATGCGGAAAACCCGCTCACCCTTGACGCCCACGAAACGGAGGCGTAGCTAATCGGACAGACCAGGATCGTGACCCCCTGTGGGGTGTTCGCCATCAGCCGGAATCGGTGATCGCCTTCCGTCGGAATCGGTGATCGGCTTCATCCGGAATCCCTGTTCGGCATCGCCGGAATACGCACATAGCAAGCCCATGAAGCTGCGGGCGCGCTCTGTTCGGCCGTCTTGCGCTCGTCAGCATGCTGGTGCCGAGTCGCCTGCAGCTCAGTCGCAGAGTCGT
>CALZJC010000230.1 GCA_945787525.1 Thermoanaerobaculia bacterium
CACCAACGGAGCGACCCAGGTCGACGGCAACGACCGACTCCAGGTTGCGGGCGTAGAGGCGGCTCCCCACAAGGCTCGGCGCCGTCCACGAGCGGCCTTCCAGCAGCTGCGCCTCGAGGTGCTTGGTGACGCCCTCGCGCCCCAGCGAGACCAGGGAGAGCTTGCCCAGGCGGTCGAAAAGGAGGAACCGCTCGCCCACCCGGATCAGGTTGGCGCGCTCGAAGCCGCGGCTGCGCCAGAGGATGTCGCCCGAGCGCACGTCCAGGGCGACAAGGACGGAGTTGTGGAAGCCGTAGACGACGTCGCCGACGCGGATGGCGTTGGACTGGGCGAGCTGCAGCCCCCGGGTCTGCCACCGCTCCTCGACCGAGCCGCCGTCCGCGGCCAGCCGGAGGCCGATCGAGCCCAGGAAGTAGGCCGAGGCGAACAGCGTCCGGCCGTTGCCCACCAGCGCGTCGCTGAGGAACGTGCGCTGGCTGTTGGCGTGCTCGTGGCGCCACAGCAGGCGGCCGTCGCGCGGATCGAGGGCGACGATCTCGCCCGCCGCCGGGATGACCAGCTGCACGTCGTCCGCCACCCGCCACAGCACCGGTGAGGCATAGCTGGCGGCGAACTCGCGCGCCTGCCAGACCGGCTCGCCGCTGGCGAGGCGGAAGGCGAGGGCGCCGGCGGCGGGCACGATCAGCAGATCCTGGAAGCGGATCGGACTGGCGGAGTGGCCGAAATAGGGTGTCGCGACTGCCAGCTCGGCGGCCAGGTCGTGCCGCCAGACGATCTCGCCGGTGGCCGCGTCGAGACAGTGCAGCAGCCCGGTGAAGCCGAGGGTGTAGATCCTGCCATCGACGACCAGGGGCGTGCTGTTGGGCCCCGAGCCCCACGTCGTATCGAGGCTCGGACCGACGACGACCGGGGCCGGGTAGGCATGCTCCCAGAGGGTCTCGCCGTCGCCGGCGGCGAGGGCGACGACGACCTCCTCGTCGCCGCGCCGGGTCATGGTGTACAGCCTCCCGCCGTGGCTGACGATGGCGGAGTAGCCCGGCCCCAGAGGACGCCGCCAGACGACCGGTGGGACGCCCTCCGACCAGCCGACGACCGTCGCGTCGGTGGCGGCGACGAAGTTCCGGCCCGGCCCGCCCCACTGGCTCCAGTCGGCGATCACCGGCGCCGAGGCCAGGGCCGCGATGGTCAGGGCCGCGACGAGAGTCGATCCGGAGGCGCGGCGCACGGGCGACATCCTACCCGTACGGTCTCCGCGGCAACCGCATTCGGTCCTCCGCTCGACCGGTCGGCCGATGGGGCCTCAGCCCTCGCAGAGCCGGATCTTGATCCCGTCCGGATCGTGGGTCTCGAACGCCACGGTGCCGTCGGGCAGGGTCAGCAGCCCGCCGGGGATGTTGCGGTCGTTGAGCAGCAGCCGCTCCTGGGCCACCTCGGTCGAGGCGACCTGCAGGGTGATGGTCATCTTCTGCGCCGGGCCCTGGTAGTCGAACGCCTCGCTGCGGTCGGCGCTCTCGCGGTGGCGAGCCCGGCCTTGCACCTCCACCACTCCCGGTCCGGCCTGGAAAAGCGCCCCCCGGCCGTTCTCTCCCTCCCAGCTGCGCAGACGGGGGAGCTCGAGAATCTCGGTGTAGAAGCGGCAGGTATGGTCGAAGCGGCGGGCCCTGACAGCGACGCGAAACTGGCGGATCTCCATGTGCGATCTCCTGGACTACGTGCTTGGCTCGCCCGGTCCGGCGGCCGGTGCGATGGTATCGTGACGGATCGTGACCGAGCGCTTCCAGCCCGCCCTGTCGCTGCTGATTCTAGCGGTTGGCGCCCTCGGCCCGGCGGCGCTGGCGGCGGAGGTCGAGGAGACCGGCCCACCCCTGGTGGAGTCGGGCCTGGTGCAGCTGGAAGTCGGCCGCCAACGGGCGCCGATCGGCTACTCCCTGACGGTGGTCGGGCCGCTTTTCGCGCTCCAGCCGATGGTGGCGCGGCTGGGCGGCGCGCTCGAGCTCGGACCGCTCGGCCAGGGCCACACCTTGAAGCTCGACGAAACCGAGTTCCGCTTCGGTCCCGACAGCCCGGCGCTCACCGAGGGTGAGGAGATCGTTTCCCTGTCGCAGCCGCCAAGGGTCGGCGAGGGCGGGCTGCACGTGCCCCTCGACCTGCTCGACTCCACCTACGGCGCCCGCTACGGGCTGGAGTTCTCCTGGCAGGCCGAGACCCTGCAGTTGGCGGTCATCCAACGACCACCGCGCGAGGTGGCGGTCTCGGTGGACGTCGTTCGCGTCCAGGGAGTCTCGACGGTGGTCTTCCAGTTCAGCGACAAACCGCGCTACCGGATGGTCCGCCGGCCCGGCTCGGTGGAGCTGCAGCTGACCGGCGACCGGTTGCGCTACGGCCGGCGACCCAGTTTGCCGGACGCCGGCCTGGTGCGCGGGCTGGAGCTGGAACCGCGCTACGTGCGGCTCACCCTGGCGCCCGACGCCGTGGCCGAGGACTACACCCTGGAGCGGCCGTTCCGGCTGGTCTTCGACGTCTACCGCGGCGCCAACCGGGCGCCGGGCACCGCCGCCGTGCCCCCGCCGCCGCGGCCCAGCGACGACGGCATCCGCACCATCGTCATCGATCCCGGCCACGGCGGCTCGAACATCGGCGCCGAGGGTCCCGCCGGCGCACTGGAGAAAGAGCTGACGTTGCAGCTCGCCCGCACGCTGCGCTCGCATCTCGAGCGCCGCATGCCGGTGCGGGTGGTCCTGACTCGCAACGAAGATGCCGAGCTGCCGCTCGATACGCGGGTAGCGATGGCCAACCAGCAAAAAGCCGACCTGTTCATCTCGCTGCATCTCAACTCCTCACCCGGGCAGAGTGCCCAGGGGGCCGAGACCTACTTCCTGAACCTGGTGGCCAGTGACGAGCGCGCCGCCCAGGCGGCCGCGGCCGAGAACGCGGACCCGCTCACCGACCTGCAGCTGATCCTCTGGGACCTGGCGCAGAGCCACCACATGGCCGAGAGCCAGCGGCTGGCAGGCCTGATCCAGGAAGAGCTCAACGAGGCGCTCGAGCTGCGCAACCGCGGCGTCAAGCAGGCCCCGTTCCGGGTGCTGATGGGGGCCGCCATGCCGGCGGTGCTGGTAGAGCTGGGCTTCCTGTCCAACCCGCTCGAGGAGGAGCGGCTGACCGACCCGCTCTACCGTTCGCGCCTGGCCGGGGCGCTGGTCGACGCGGTGAGCCGCTACAAGGCGATCCGCGAGGGCGTTCCGCCGGCCACGCAAGAGACGCTGCGATGAACCGCCGCGCCGCCGCACTGGTGGTCGGCGCCACCGCGGTCCTCGCCATCCTGGCCCTCGCCTGGTGGTCGACCGCGGGGCGCCAGACCGTGGACACGCCGATACGCCAGGAGCCGCAGCCTGTCAGCAGCGCAGAGCTGATCAACGCCGAGCTGTACTTTCCCAATACCGCCGGCTGGCTAGGCACCGAGAGCCGCGACCTGCCAGCCGCCGAATCGGCCGAAGATCGCGCTGCCCAGGTGGCGTCGGAACTGCTCGCGGGACCGACCGCGCCGGGTCACGTGGCCCCGTTGAGTGAAGCGGTGGAGCTGGCCTCCGTGCACCTGTCGAGCGACGGCGTGGTCTATCTGGACCTGGCGGCCGCGCAACTGCCGGCGCCGCCGGTCAGCGGCTCGCGTGGCGAGCTGCTGGTGGTCTACAGCTTCGTCAACTCGATCCTCGCCAACGTACCGGAGGCGCGGGGAGTCGTGCTGCTGTGGAACGGCAACCAGCGCCCCACCTTCGCCGGCCACGTCGACACCACCCGGCCGCTGCCTCTGGAGCGCAAGTGGCTGGCGAAACGAGCCAGCTGAGCCCCATCGGCGTCTTCGATTCCGGCGTCGGCGGCCTGACCGTGGTCGCGGCGCTGCGTCGCCGGCTGCCGGACGAGCCGATCCTCTACCTGGGGGACACCGCCAGGCTGCCTTACGGCATCAAGACGGCCGAGACCGTGCGGCGCTACACGCGGCGCAACGTGGATTTTCTCGTCGGCCGACGGGTGCGCGCCGTGGTGGTGGCCTGCAACACCGCTTCGGCGGTGGCGCTGGACGGGCTCGATGTGGGGTTGCCTCTGTGGGGCGTCGTCGAGCCGGGCGCGCGCCGCGCCGCCGACTTGAGCCACGGACGGGTGGGGATCATCGGCACCGCGTCGACCATCCTCTCCGACGCCTACCCCCGCGCCCTGCGGCGACTGCGGCCCGGGCTCGAGATCGTCAGTCAGGCCTGTCCGCTCTTCGTGCCGCTGGTCGAGGAGGGCTGGCACGAGGACGAGATCACCGAGGCGATCGCGCGGCGCTATCTCGAGCCGCTGCTGGAACGGCAGATCGACACCCTGGTCCTGGGCTGCACCCACTATCCGCTGTTGAAGCCACTGATCCAGCGGCTGGTCGGGGAGGAGGTGCGGCTGGTGGACTCGGCGGAGAGCGTCGCGGAGACCGTGGCGAGCGCGCTGGGCGGCGCGGCCGGCCGCCGCGGATCGACGCCGCCCGAGCATCACTTCTGCGTCACCGACGGGCCGGAGCGCTTCGGCGCGCTGGCGCGGCGCATCCTCGGAGAGGCGGAAGTCTCGCTCGAGCTGGTCGAAATGACCTAGCCTGCCCTTCAGCAGATGTGGGCAGATTCGGCATTGCAGCAGAGGATCGGTCAGAAGGGCAGGCCAGCCGCCGCTCTCGGTCCCCGGGCAGCGGGCTAGAATGCCCTCGTGAGCAAAGAGAAGACCGCCGTGCGGCGGGTCAGCGAGCGGGCCGAGGACGAGCTTCGTCCGATCTCCATCGACACGGGGGCGATGAAGTTCGCCGAGGGCTCGGCGCTGATCGCGGTCGGCGACACCCGCGTGCTGGTGGCGGCGAGCGTCGAAAAGAAGGTGCCCCGCTGGCTCGTCGACAGCGGCCAGGGCTGGGTGACCGCCGAGTACGCCATGCTGCCCCGCGCCACCCACACCCGTTCGAATCGCGAGGTGAACCGCGGCCGCCCGTCGGGTCGCAGCTCCGAGATCCAGCGGCTGATCGGCCGCAGCCTGCGGGCGGTGATCGACCTGAAGGCGCTGGGCAACCTCACCCTGACCATCGACTGCGACGTCCTGCAGGCCGACGGCGGCACCCGCACCGCCGCCATCACCGGCGCCTACGTGGCCGCCGCCGAGGCCCTGGCGCGGGCCTTTCTCACCGGTGACGTCGACCGTTGGCCGATCCGCCAGCAGGTGGCCGCGGTCTCGGTGGGCATCGTGGAAGGGCGACCGCTGCTCGATCTGGACGCCGCCGAGGACCGTTCCGCCGAGGTCGACATGAACATCGTCGCCACCGCCAGCGGCCAACTGGTGGAGGTGCAGGGCACCGGCGAGGAGCACAGCTTCAGCCGCGCGGAGCTCGACCGCATGCTGGACCTGGCTCAGGCCGGCATCGACCAGCTGACGCGGTTCCAGAACGAGGCGCTGGCCTCGCTGATGACCGAAGTCGAGACGGCGCGCTCCGGCGCCCGGCGCCCGGCACCGCCGAAAGACGAGCGCGACCTCTGGGGCGCGCCCTGAGCAGCGGCCCGCGGCCACTGGGTTCGCGACCCGCTCGCTCGACCGTCTGCCGGGCCTGATCGGGGTTTCGCGGGGCCGGCTAGCGCCTAGAGAATCGTGCCGCGCAGCGGCACTTCGACGACCGGCTGCCGGTCGCTCGACGTGCGGATGGTCAGCCGGCCTTCGAACTCGCCTTTGGGCAGGGCGTCGGTCAGGGTGAGCTGGATCCGGTAGTGGCGACCCACCTCGACTTCCTCGATGACCGCCTCGAGACCGGCGATGTCGCTCGTCGCCTCGGTGAGCTCGACATCCGATGAGCCCAGGTTCTTGATCTCGAGGCTCTTGCTCTGCGGCTCGGCGAGCTCGCGGCGGCCGAAGTCGGCCACCCTGGGGGCGACCGAGATGACCGGCCGCACCAGGCCCGACACGGCGATCCTGACCTCGGCCTGCTCGGGGTGGTCGGTTCGCACCACGACGTAGTCGGCCAGCGACCCGGCGGGCGCCCCGCGGTCGAGGCTCAGCTCGACCCGCCAACGGCCCTCGTCACCCTCCACCCGGCTATGCGCCGCTTTGACGAACGGATAGGGCGACCTGAC
>CALZJC010000231.1 GCA_945787525.1 Thermoanaerobaculia bacterium
AGGCAGATACGGCGTTCGTAGGCGATTGGTGAGAAGATCAGGCTAGTGCGGCAGGCCGCGGCGCAGCCCCTCGAGGATCGCCCGCGCGGCGATCTCGTGACCGGCGGCGTTCCAATGCGGGTCCTCGCCGCCGTCGACGGTCACTCCCGCCCGCCGCGCCGTCTCGATCGCCGCGCCGACTTCCGGCAGGCACCGCAGGCCCGGCAGCGCGCAGATCTGCTCCCAGGCGTCCGCTTCCCAGCCGTAGCCCTCGGGGCTGGGCACAAAGAAGGCCAGGAAAGTGACGTCCGGCGCGACCGCCATCAGGCGCTCGATCGCCTGGCGGGTCGTCGCCACGGCGCGACGCAGCCCGGCATGGCCGGCGTGCAACTCCGCCTCGATCGACCCGCGTGAGCGCTTGCGCAGGCTGCTGCGCAGGACCACCAGCCGGCGGACCAGCAGCGATCTCCGGGCCAGCCAGCCGAGGCGCAGATCCGGGTGCCGCAGCTGGATCCGGCCGTCTTCGCCGAGATACGGGCGAGCCATGTGGTTGTTGTGCTCGTTGCTCAGCGACTCGAGCAGCCAGTCGTTGTTCACCAGATCGTTGGCGCACATCTGCCACAGCACCACGTCCGGCTCGATCCGGTCCCAGAACCGCTCGAGCACCATCGCCTGCTGCACCGTGCCGTAGCCGCCGACGCCGTAGCCAAAGACCTCGAGGCCCGGATCCAGCTCGGCCAGGACGTCGTAGTAGGCCTGCCCGTCCGAGACGTGGTACGCCTGGGTCGTCGAATCGCCGACCGCCCATACCTTGATCTTGGCGCTTTCGGGGTCACCAAAGCGGCGGAAGCCGTCCTCGTTCGTCGTATACGAGATCTCGCCGTAGGCCTTCTTGGTGTAGCTGGTCGACAGGCCCGGCGTCGGCAGCCAGCCCAGATCGTCGGAGACGAACGCCAGCGACGGCTTGTAGCGTTGCCGGGCGGCGTACTCGACCCGCAACAGGACCTCGAGCAGCGGCAGGACCATCAGCATGGCCAGCAGCACCGCCAGCAGCGGGAACGACCACCGTCTCAACGAGAGAACCCCATCAGCAGAGCCGTCAGCCGACCTCGCGCAGGCGGCCGGTCTCCACCTCGTAGACGAAACCGCGCACCGGGATCGTCAGCGGGATCAGCGGCGAGTCGCGGATGGCGGCGACGTCCTCCCGCACGCTCGCCTCGAGGTCGCGGAACGGCAGGAAGTCGATCCCCGAAGCGTCGGCCCCGGTCTCGCGCCGCAGCCGCTCCCACAGCTCCTCGTTGTCGACCGACATCGCGCCGCAGTCGGTGTGGTGGATGACCAGGAACTCCCGGGTGCCCAGCAGCCTGTACGAGATGATCAGCGAGCGCAGCGCGTCGTCCGTCGCCCGGCCGCCGGCGTTGCAGATGACGTGCGCGTCACCCTCCTCGAGACCCAGAAACCTGCTCGGCACGAGACGAGCGTCCATGCAGGTCAGGATCGCCACCCGACGGCGAGGCGCCGCGGGCAGCTCTTCTTTGTCGAACCGCTCCGCGTAGCGACCGTTGGCGGCCAGCAGATCGGGGATGACGGACATCGGGACTCCTTTTCTCGGTGGATCGTGCAAAGCATAACCATAACCAAGAAGGGAGACGACCGCGACTCCGAGGCCGCGGCGCAGCTATGAACGGAGCCGCCGCCCGGCGCCTCGGGAATCAAGCGACTTGAACAGACTCCACAAGATCGTCTCCCCCGCCGACATGCCCCGGCTCCTCGAGGAGCTCGAGGAGCTGGCGGGCGACGGCTCGAGCTTCAGCGTGGCGGCGATCCAGGTGCTCAAGAACGAGCTCGGGGCGCCGGCCTCCGGCACCGAGCGCCAGATCCTGTTTCAGGCGCAGTACGTCATCCCGGGCCGGCTCGGCAGGCGGTTGCGCGACATCTACCGCGGTGGCGCCAATCCCGGAACCGGCGGGCTGTGGAGCAACTTCCTCGCCTGGCTGACGGGCAGGGACACCGAGCGCTTTCGCGACCGCTGCGACGCCTACTTCTGGAAAGAGCTGGTGCCGGATATCGAGCAGAACTTCGGCGCGGTGGCCGAGCCGTTCATGAACACCATCAACGAGGCGATCATCAACTACGCCGAGTACTCCTTCCGGCGCTGGGCGGCACTGCGCCGCATCACCGCCCAGATCTTCTTCACCGAGGGCGAGCTGGCCTACGGCATCGTGCGCCCCTACGGCATGCGACTGCGGCTGTTCGACCCGCTAAAGCTCAAGGAGAAGCAGCCCGGCGCCATCCAGCAGATGAAACGCGGCTGGGGCCACACGCTGCTCATGCGCCGGGCGCTGTTCATCAGCTTCGACCACTCCCCCACCAACCGCGGGCTGATGATCATCGTCGGGCCGGAGGACGACTGAGCGACCCCCTCAGCGAGCTGCTGGAGCGCCAGGGCCTGGTGGTCCTCGACGGCGGCCTGGCAACCGAGCTCGAGGCCCGGGGACACGACATTGACGACGCGCTGTGGTCGGCGCGGCTGCTCATCGACGAGCCCGAGGCCATCCGGCGCCTGCATCTCGACTATCTGGAGGCGGGGGCCGACTGCATCGTCTCCGCCAGCTACCAGGCGAGCCTCCCGGGCTTTGTCCGGCAGGGGTCGAGCGAGGCGGCGGCGGAACGCGCGCTGCGCCGCTCGGTCGAGCTGGCCCTGGCGGCGCGCGACGAGTTCTGGGCGACACCGGAGAACCGCGCCGGTCGCCAGCGCCCCCTCGTCGCCGCCAGCATCGGCCCCTACGGCGCCTTCCTGGCCGACGGCTCGGAGTACAGCGGTGACTACGATCTCGACGCCGCGGGTCTGGCCGACTTCCATCGGCGGCGGCTCGGCCTGCTGGCGCTCTGCGGCGCCGATCTGCTCGCCTGCGAGACCATCCCCTCGGCCATCGAGGCGCGGGTCCTGGTCGGGCTGATCGAGGAGATTCCCGGCTGCCGGACGTGGGTCAGCTTCAGCTGTCGGGATGGGCAACGGATCTGCGACGGAGCTCGGCTGGCCGCGATCGCCGCCGAGATCGCCGCCTCGCCCCGGGTGATCGCCGTCGGCGTCAACTGCACGGCGCCGCGTCACATCGGCACACTGATCTCGGCGGTCCGGGGCGTCACCGTCAAACCGATCGTCGCCTATCCCAACTCCGGCGAGACCTGGGACGCCGAGTCGATGCAGTGGCTGGCGAGCGATCGGGCGCCGGCTGCTCTCACCGCCGCCGCCGAGTGGATCGAGCGCGGGGCTCGAATCGTCGGCGGCTGCTGTTGCACCGGCCCCGGCGAGATCCGCGACCTGCGGCGGCGGCTGCTCCCCCGGATGACCCATGCCAGGGTCCCGCCGGCGCGACCCGGATAGCAGCTCGAGAGCGCCAGCTCGACCGCCTTCGGCCCGCCCTGACGGCGCGGCCCGCTCCGTTCCCCGACGGCAAACCACTCCTGCGACTTCGGAGGATTCTCGCCCCGCGCCCATCGAACCGTGTGCACGTGCACGAGACGCAGCCCGAGTTTCCCAGCGAGAAGACCACAAGAGACAAACAGAGGAGAGATAGCCATGAGAACGGATACGACAATCAACGGCGTCCTGCGGGTGGCCGCGATCGCCACGGCGCTGCTCGTCGCCGCCGCGACCGGATCGCTCGCCGAAGTCCCCTGGGGCGAGGCGGAGCTGTTCTTCGAGCTCAACGACACGGCGGGCGACCTGGGTATCCACGCCGCCATCGACGGCGAGCCGTGGAAGCTGCTCGAGATCGAGTCGCCCGACGAGCGCAGGCTGCTCAAGATCCGCGGCCGGAGCGCGGTACGCCGACAGGGACTCACGCAGCTGTTCTTCGAGAGTGCCGAGCCCAACTTCGAGGAGTTCTCCGCCGAGGAGTTCTTCGCCCGATTTCCCGAGGGTGAGTACGAGATCAGCGGCGTCACCACCGACGGCGTCGAGCTCGAGAGCGCCGTGGAGCTGACCCACGTGATGGCCGACCGGCCGAGAAACCTGCGGGTCAACGGCTCGCTGGTGCCCGAGGACTGCGACGCGGGCCCCATTCCGGTGGTCAGCAACCCGGTCAAGATCACCTGGGACCCGGTGACGAGCTCGCATCCCGACATCGGCGCCACGGGGCCGGTCACCCTGGAGCTGTACGAGTTCGTCCTCGAGACCGACGAGCTCAAGCTGGAGGCGGTGCTGCCGCCCTCGGTGACCGAGTTCGACGCTCCCGAAACCTACCTCGACCTGAGCGACGAATGGAAGGTCGAGATCATCGTGCGCACCGACACCCACAACAACACCGCCGTAGAGAGCTGCTTCGAGGTTCAGTAGGCGGCCGACGACAAGCCTCCGCAGGGTGGGCCCCATTCGACCCGAGTCGGACCCCATCGGCCTGGACAATGGGGCCCACCGTTTTTCTTCGAGGGAGATCACCGATGCCAGCAGACCGTCACCCATCGCCGAGCTTCGACCTGCCCCGCCGCCTCGCGGCGATCGGCATCTCTCTGGTGCTGCTCGCCGGCGGCGGCGAAGCGGACGAGGGAGCTCTCCGGGTCGAGGCGGCGGACGGCGTCGTCGAGGTCGCGGCGCGCAACGTGCCGCTCGGGGAGCTCCTCCGCGAGCTGGCGCGTCAGTGCCATCTCGATCTCCACCTCGACGCTCCCCTTCCCGAACCCATCGACCTGGAGTTCCGGGCGCTCAGCGTGCAGCACGCCGTCGAACGGATCTTCCAGGGCGGCGCCCATGCCTATGGTTACAGCCGGCCATCGCCCGGCGGCGACCGCCGCGCCACCCTCTGGGTCTTCACCGGCCGTTCCGGCGACGACGCTCGAAGCGCCGGCGAAGCCGATCGGGTGACGCACCAGGCCGACCCCCGGCTGGCTCCCCTGCTGGCGGCCCTGGCCGAGCCGGATGCCGAGCGCCGTTCCGACACGGTCTTCCGCCTGGCGCAGCTCGGCGGCGAAATGGCGGCGGCGGCCCTGGCCGACCGCGCCCTCTTCGACGAAGAGCCCGCGGTCCGCGAGGAGGCGCTGACGGGCCTGGGCGAGATCGGTGACGCGAACCACCTGGCGACCCTCGAAGGCGCGCTCCTGGACCCCGAAATGCGGGTGCGCGAGGCCGCCGTCTGGGCCCTGGCCGAGATCGGCGGCGACGAGGCCGCCTGGGCCCTGGCCACCGCCCTCAGCGACGAGGACCCCTCGCTGCGGGCCGAGGCCGCCTATGCCCTGGGAGAGATCGGCGGCGAAGGCGCAGTCCACCTCCTCGAGCGCGCCCTGGCGGACGAGCGGCAATCGGTGCAGGAGGCAGCCGCGGAGATGCTGGCCGAGCTGACCGCCCCGCAGTGAGGCTCGGCCGCCCGGATCCGGGTGATAACCTGCCTCCAGCGAGGGGAAAACGTCAGACCCAACGGGAGGTTCCCGCCGATGAGCCACACCGTACGTGCCGTCGACTACTTCCACGCCACGGTCCGCGATCGGGCGGGCGAGGCCTTCAGGGTGCTCTCGAGCCTGGCTGAAGCCGGCGTCAACCTGCTGGCCTTCAGCGCCTCACCGGTCGGCGCAACCGCCGCGCACATGGTGCTGTTCCCGGAGGACGCCGAGACCCTGGTGGCCTACGCGGCCCGCAGCGGCATGGTGCTGAGCGGCCCGGAGCGCGCCCTGATGGTGCAGGGCGACGACCGGCTGGGAGCCCTGGCGGAGCTGCATCGCCAGCTGGCCGACGCCCGCATCAACGTGTTCGCGTCGAACGCGGTGACGGGTGGCGCAGACCGCTATGGGTACGTGATCCACGTGCGTGCCGAGGACTTCGACGCCGCGGCCAGGGCCCTGGGCGTGTAGGGGCCCTGCCACCCATTCGGCTGGTGCCCCTTATGGGGACGGCACCTCTGCGAAAGCGCTGCGGCCGAGCCAGGTGGAGAGTGACCGCTGGAGCCAGCGGGGCCCGTTGAGGCGTAGCTCGCCATCTGCCAGCAGAGCACGCCAGGTGTGGTGGCCCACCCAGTAGCCAGTCAGGGCGCCGAGAGTGCTCTCGACATACAGATCGACCTCGAAACCGGGGTGGGTCATGCAGATATCGGCCTGGTCGCCGCCGGCCAGCAGCCACCATCGACGCTGTCGCTCAT
>CALZJC010000232.1 GCA_945787525.1 Thermoanaerobaculia bacterium
ATGGCGGCGAACAGGGTCCAGGAGCGGAAGGCGGCGCCGGGCCCGACGTGCAGCAGGGCGAAGAGCAGGGTCGCCAGGGGCCAGCCCCAGGCGCCCTGGACGGCGCCGCGGAAGAACAACTCCTCGGCGAAGCCCGAAAGCAGGGCCAGGGCGATCACCTCGGGCGGGTCGATGCCGCGCAGCATCTCGCCCAGCCGCTGCTCCAGCGCGCTCGCCGACGGCAGCAGACGCAGACCTGCCTGCCAGAGGGCCAGGAGCACGCCTCCGGCGGCCACGCCGATACCCAGGTCGAGCCACCAGCCGCGCGGATCGACAAACAGCTCGAGCCGGATCGTGCCGTTCTGGGCGCCCACCCAGAGCGCGCCGCCGATGGCCAGGAAGAGATAGAAGATCCAGGCGATGCGGTAGAGCTGGTCGCCGGGAAGAGCTTCGGGTTCGGACACCGCCCGAACCTAGTTGACCGGCTCGGAAGGCTCGCCGGCTTCGGGCTCGGTGGGTGCCTCGGCCACGACCTCACCACCGAGATCCTCGCCCTCGGCCACGTCTTCGCGCTCGGCCAGCTTGGCCACCGCCACCAGGCGGTCGCCGGTGTCCAGGTTCATCAGCTTGACCCCCATGGTCGAGCGGCCGCTCTTCCGCACGCCTTCGACGTTGATGCGGATGATCTTGCCCTCCTGGGTGATGAGCATCAGCCCGTCCTGCTCGCTGACGTGCTTGGCGCCGATCACCGGTCCGGTCTTGGGCGACACCTTGAGGTTGATGATGCCCTTGCCGCCGCGCGACTGGCGGCGATAGTCGGCCACCGGAGTCCGCTTGCCGATGCCGTTCTCGGCCACGGACAGGATGTACTCTTCGTCCGAGGAGAGCGCCTCCATGGCGACCACCTGGTCGCCCTTGCGCAGGGCGACGCCGCGCACGCCGCGGGTGGCGCGCCCCATCGGGCGGGCGTCGGTCTCGGGAAAACGGATCGAGAAGCCCTTGCGGGTGGCCAATAGGATGTGCTGCTTGCCTTCGGTGACCCGCACGTCGAGCAGGCGGTCGCCCTGGTCGATGTTGATGCCGATGATGCCGCCGGCTCGGGGGTTGGCATAGGCGTCGAGCGGACTCTTCTTGACCGTGCCGCTGGCGGTGGCAAAGAACAGGTATTTGTCCTCCGCGAACTCGCGCACGGCCACGGTGGTCGCCACCCGCTCTTCCTTCTCCAGCTGCAGAAGGTTGACGATCGCCTTGCCCTTGGCCGCCGGGCCGAGCTGCGGGATCTCGTGCACCTTGAGCCAGTGCACCCGACCGGTCTCGGTAAAGACCAGGATGTAGCTGTGGGCCGAGGCGACGTAAAGGTGCTCGACGAAATCGCCGTCCTTGGTCACCATGCCCATGCGCCCCTTGCCGCCGCGGTGCTGCGCGCGGTAGAACGACAGCGGCGAACGCTTTATGTAGCCCGAGTTGGTGACCGTGATCACCATGTCCTCGTCGGCGATCATGTCCTCGACCGTGATCTCGTGGGTCTCGGGGATGATCTCGGTGCGCCGCGGGTCGGCGTAGGCCTGGCGGATCTCCTCGAGCTCCCCGCGGATCACCTCCAGCACCAGATGGTCGGAGGCCAGGATGGCGCGCAGCCGCTCGATGGTCGCCATCAGCGCCTCGTACTCCTCGACCACCTTCTCGCGCTCGAGCCCGGTGAGCTTCTGCAGGCGCATCTCCAGGATCGCCTGCGCCTGGACCGTCGACAGCGCGAAGTCCGCCACCAGCCGCTCGCGGGCGTCCGGCGGCGTGCGACTGGCGCGGATGGCGGCGATCACCTCGTCGAGCTGGTCGAGCGCCTTCAAGATGCCCTCGAGGATGTGGGCCCGCTCCTCGGCCTTGCGCAGATCGAAGCGGGTGCGCCGCACCACCACCGCCTTCCGGTGGTCGACGAAGTGGCGCAGCATCGTCTTGAGGTCGAGGACCTGCGGCTGGTTGTCGACGATCGCCAGCATGATGATGCCGAAGGTCGACTGCATGGGCGTCAGCTTGTAGAGCTGGTTGAGGATCACCTCGGGGATCTCGCCCTTCTTGACGTCGAGCACGATCCGGATGCCCTCGCGATCGGACTCGTCGCGCAGGTCGCGGATCCCCTCGATCCGCTTCTCGCGGATCAGCCCACCGATGCGCTCGAGCAGCTTGGCCTTGTTGACCTGGTAGGGGATCTCGTTGACGACGATCGACTGGCGGTCGCCCTTGCGAGTGCTCTCGATGGCGGCGCGGGCGCGCATCTGGATCGTGCCCCGGCCGGTGCGGTAGGCGAGGCGGATGCCTTCGAGCCCATGGATGAAGCCGGCGGTTGGAAAGTCGGGGCCCGGGATGACGGCCATCAACTGGTCGACGGTGATCTCGGGGTCGTCGATCAACCGCAGCAGGCCGTCGACCACCTCGCCCAGGTTGTGCGGTGGGATATTGGTCGCCATGCCGACGGCGATACCGCCGCCGCCGTTGATCAGCAGGTTGGGCACCCGGGCCGGCAGCACGTGCGGCTCGCGCTCGGAGTCGTCGTAGTTTGCTACCCAGTCGACGGTCTCCTTGTCGATGTCCTCGCGCAGCATCTCCTCGGCGATCTTGGTGAGCCGCACCTCGGTGTAGCGCATCGCCGCCGCGGTGTCGCCATCGATGGAGCCGAAGTTGCCCTGACCGTCGACCAGCGGATAGCGCAAGGAGAAGTTCTGCGCCATGCGCACGACGGTGTCGTAGATCGCCGAATCGCCGTGCGGGTGGTACTTACCCATGACGCTACCGACGATGCGGGCCGACTTCTTGTACGGCTTGCCGGAGGTGTTGCCGCTCTCCCACATGCCGTAGAGCACCCGCCGGTGCACCGGCTTCATGCCGTCGCGCACGTCGGGCAACGCCCGGCCGATGATCACGCTCATGGCGTAATCGATATAGCTGCGCTTCATCTCCTCCTCGATGTCCACCGTGGAGGTGGCCTCGGGAGGCAGGACTCGATCGTGCTCGGACATGGCGGTCGGTTCTTCCTAGACGTCCAGGTTCTTGACGTTGAGAGCGTTCATCTCGATGAACTCGCGGCGCGGCTCCACTTTGTCGCCCATCAGGATCGTGAAGATGGCGTCGGCGCCGACGGCGTCCTCGATGGTCACTTTGAGCAGCCGGCGGCGCTCGGGATCCATCGTGGTGTCCCACAACTGCGTGGCGTTCATCTCACCGAGACCCTTGTAGCGCTGGATGGACAGCCCTTTCTTGGCGCCGGAGTAGAGGCTCTCGAGCATCTCCTCGAGGGTGTCGAACTCCTCTTCCTGCTCGCCGTGGAAAACGCGGAACCCCGTGGCGTCGAGCGCCGCCCGCGCCTGCTTGTTGCGGGCCATGGCGCGGTACTCGGCGGTCGAGATCAGGTCCCAGTCGATCTTCACCTGGCGCTCGACGCCGTCGCGGCGGCTGATGAAGGAGACCACTCCGGTGCCGTGCTCCTCGTCCTCGCTCACCTCCACCGAGTGGAAGCCGGAGGCCTCGATGATCTTGGCCACCGTTTCGAGTCGCTCCGGGTCGGAGAGTGCGCTCTTGTCGGTCAGCCCGTGCAGCAGCGCCACCCGCAGCGCATCGCGCGGAAAACCGCGGGCCGACAGCCGGTCCATGTCCTTCAAGAAGGCATCGACGCGATCGAGGAACTGCGCCAACCGGGCGCCGCCCAGCTTGCGGCCGTTGCCGTTGTCACTCAACCCCAGCTGCCAGGCATCCTGGATCCGCTGCACCAGGAACTCGTGGTACTCGGCGTCGTCCTTGAGGTAGGTCTCCTGCTTGCCGCGAGCCACCTTGTAGAGCGGCGGCTGGGCGATGTAGAGGTGGCCGTGCTCGACGATCTCGCGCATCTGGCGGAAGAAGAAGGTCAGGATCAGCGTGCGGATGTGACTGCCGTCGATGTCGGCATCGCACATGATGACCAGCTTGTGGTACCTGAGCTTCGACAGGTCGAAATCATCCTTGCCGATACCCGTGCCGAGAGCCGAGATCATGATGCGGATCTCTTCGGAGTTGAGCATCTTGTCGAAGCGCGCCTTCTCTACGTTGAGGATCTTGCCCTTGAGCGGCAGCACCGCCTGGAAGCGGCGGTCACGGCCCTGTTTGGCCGTGCCGCCGGCCGATTCGCCCTCGACCAGGAACAGCTCGGCGAACTCCGGATCGCGCTCGGAGCAGTCGGCCAGCTTGCCGGGCAGGCTGGCGGCGTCCAGGGCGCCCTTGCGGCGCGTCAGTTCGCGCGCCTTGCGCGCCGCCTCCCGCGCTCGCGCCGCGTCGACGCACTTCTCGAGGATCCGCTTGGCGATCCGCGGGTTCTCCTCGAAGAAGGTCGACAGCCGGTCGTTGACCGCCTGCTCCACCCAACCCTTGACCTCGGACGAGACCAGCTTGTCCTTGGTCTGGCTGGAGAACTTGGGGTCGTGGATGCGTACCGAGACGACCGCGGTCAGCCCCTCGCGCACGTCGTCGCCCGACAGGTTGGCCTTGAGCGCCTTCGACAGGTTGGCGGTGTTGGCGTAGGCGTTGACCGTCCGCGTCAGGGCCGACTTGAAGCCCACCAGGTGGGTGCCGCCATCGCGGTTGTTGATCGTGTTGGCAAAGCAGTAGATCTGCTCCTGATAGCCGTCGTTCCACTGCAGGGCGATCTCCACCGTCTCCTCGCCGCTGCCGTCGTCGCGCACGTCCTCCAGGTAGATCGGCTTGCGGTGCAGCGCCGTCTTGTTGCGATTCAGGTGGTCGACAAAGCTCTCGATGCCGCCGGCGTACTCGAAGACGGCCTCCTTGCCGGTGCGCTCGTCGACCAGATCGATCCGCGAGCCCTTGTTGAGGAACGCCAGCTCACGCAGCCGCTGGGCCAGGGTCTCGTAGTGGAAGCCGAGCACGCTGAAGACCTCGGGATCCGGGAAGAAGCGGACCTTGGTGCCGGTCTTGTTCGTCTTGCCGATCGCCTCGATCGGCCCCTCGGGCAGGCCCTGCTTGTAGACCTGGTACCAGACCGTGCCCTCCCGCTTGATCTCGAGCTCGAGACTCTCGGACAGCGCGTTGACCACCGAGACGCCGACGCCGTGCAGACCACCGGAGACCTTGTAGCCCTCGCCGCCGAACTTGCCACCGGCGTGGAGCACGGTGAGCACGACCTCGACGGCGCTCTTGCCCTTGTGCTGGCCGGACTTGTACGGATCGACCGGGATGCCGCGACCGTTGTCGTCGACGCGGCACCCGCCGTCGGGCTGGAGGGTGATGCCGATGCGGTCGCAGTAGCCCGCCATCGCCTCGTCGACCGAGTTGTCGACGACCTCCCAGATCAGGTGGTGCAGACCGGCCAGGCCGGTCGAGCCGATGTACATGCCGGGCCGCTTGCGGACCGGATCGAGCCCTTCGAGGACCTGGATGTCCTTGGCGCCGTAACCGGCGCTGCCGGCTCTCGAACTTGCTTGTTGGGTGTCAGCGGACACGCAGTACCTCGTTCGGTGGTCGTGTTGGGCCGGGTCGGAACAGGATGTTCGATCCGCGAATCGCGGCGATCATCTGTTCGACCGGCCGCCAAATCGCATGCATGTCATTGTACCAGCGGGGTGTCGCAGAGATGCGCTCATTCCGGCCTGAATCACCCGGAGATCGTCGAAAAACATGGGCTCTGGTGGTGACCAGCGCAGAATTCCCAGCGTCGACCCCGGCGCGCGCCGGTACGGTCGCCGAGCAAGGAAGTCAAGACGACGTCGATACCCGTCGATATCTGCACCACGACGTCCGTCGGACCCTGACTCATGCCCCCCAACATCATCGATCTGCTCGACTCCGGATGGCTGCGCGTCGGCGGCTACGCAGCTGCGGCCGCGTTGGCTGCGCTGTGGGGTCGGCGCGAACGGCTCGGGCTGGCGTCACGCGACGTCGACTGGTGGCCGACGTACTGGATGATGAGCGCACTGCTGCTCGTCATCATGGGGGCGTCCCGTGCCGGCGGGCTCGGCGACCTCGTCGGTGAGTTCGGCCGCGACCAAGCCAGGTCAGGGGGGTGGTACGAGACCCGTCGAGCCGCACAGGCGGTCGCCGTCGTAGGCGTGAGCC
>CALZJC010000233.1 GCA_945787525.1 Thermoanaerobaculia bacterium
CGCCGAAGGCGACGAGGTGGCGCGCGGCGAGACGGTGGGCCGGACCGGCGTCACCGGCCTGGCCGGCGGCGACCATCTCCACTTCACGATGCTGATCGGCGGCGTGCCGGTGGATGCCAAGGAGTGGTGGGACCCGCGCTGGATCGAGACGCGGATCGCCGGCCGGCTCGGCGCCGGCTTTGCCTTCCAGAAGTAGGCCTTCCGATCAGGTCGGGCCGCTGGGGTAGGGTAGCGGCCCATGACCGAGGAGAAGCGCAAGAAGCGGCCGAAGCTCGACGTCGTCTGGCGCGAGGCGCGCGAGCTGATCTGGACCTACCGGCGCCGGCTGCTGCTCGGGCTCGGGCTGCTGGTGATCAGCCGCCTGTCCGGCATGGTGCTGCCGGCCAGCACCAAGTTTCTGATCGACGACGTGATCGGCGGCGGCCGGAGCGAGCTGTTGCCGTGGATCGCGGGGGCGGTGGGCGGCGCCACCATCGTGCAGGCGGGCACTGGGTTCTTGCTGGCCATCCTCCTCGGAGTGGCGGCGCAGCGGGCGATCAACGACTTCCGGCTGCGCGTGCAGCAGCACGTCGGGATGTTGCCGGTGCGCTTCTTCGAGGAGCACAAGACCGGCGAGTTGATCTCGCGCATCATGACCGACGCCGAAGGCATCCGGAACCTGGTGGGCACCGGGTTCGTGCAGCTGATCGGCGGCACGATCACCGCGGCCGTGGCCTTCGTGGTGCTGCTATGGCTCAACTGGCGTCTGACGCTGCTGACGCTCGGCATGCTGATGGTGTTCGTGGTCATCATGGTCTTCGGCTTCAATCGCCTGCGGCCGATCTTCCGCGAGCGCAGCCGGCTCAACGCCGAGCTGACCGGCCGGCTCAACGAGGCGCTGGGCGGTATTCGGGTGGTCAAAGCCTATACCGCCGAGAGGCGTGAAGCGCGGGTGTTCGCCCGGGGCGCCCATCGGTTGTTGCGCAAGGTGGCCCAGACCATGGTCGGGGTGTCGGCGATCACCAGCCTCTCGGGGCTTCTGTTCAGCCTGGCGAGCCTGGCGGTTGGCATCCTCGGCGCGCGTGAAGTGCTGGCCGGCCGCATGACGATCGGCGACATCCTGATGTTCGTCGTCTTCACCGGTCTGATGGTCACGCCGCTGGTTCAGATGGCCAACATCGGCACCCAGATCACCGAGGCGTTCGCCGGCATGGACCGGATCCGGGAGATCCTGTCGCAGCCGACCGAGGATCAGGACAGCCGGCGTCGCCGCCGGCTCGGCCGGGTACGCGGCGAAGTCTCCTTCGAGGACGTTTCGTTCGAGTACAAGGCCGGCGTGCCGGTGCTCCAGCAGATCTCGTTCGAGGCGCCGAGCGGCTCCACCACCGCCCTGGTCGGCCCGAGCGGCTCGGGCAAGAGCACCCTGATCGCTCTGGCGATGGCGTTTCGCAACCCGCAGTCGGGCCGGGTGCTGGTCGACGGCGTCGACCTGTCCGAGGTGCGACTGCGCGACTACCGGTCGCAGCTGGCGGTGGTGCTGCAGGACGACTTCCTCTTTGACGGCACCCTGGCCGAGAACATCGCCTACAGCCGGCCGGCCTCGAGCCGCGATGCGATCGAGCGAGCCGGCCGGCTGGCGCGCTGCGACGAGTTCGTGGCCGAGTTCGCCGAGGGCTACGACACGGTCATCGGCGAGCGCGGCGTCAAGCTGTCGGGCGGCCAACGGCAGCGTGTCGCCATCGCCCGCGCGATGCTCGCCGACCCGCGCATCCTGATCCTCGACGAGGCCACCTCGAGCCTCGACTCCGAGAACGAGGCGCGCATCCAGGAGGGGCTGCGCGAGCTCAAGAAGGGCCGCACCACCTTCGTCATCGCCCACCGTCTGTCGACAATCCGCAATGCCGACCAGATCCTGGTCCTCAAGGACGGGCGCATCGTCGAGCGCGGCACGCACGCCGAGCTGCTGGCGGCAGGCGGCGTCTACCGCCGGCTGCACGATCAGCAGTTTCACCTCGAGTCGGACCGCTTCCTGAATCCGGGGGAGGGCGACGAGCTCGAGGAGGACGATGAGGAGAGCGAGGAGGACGCGGCGGGCGGCCCGGGCGGCGCCTCCTTGCTGCCCTTCGGGCGCGGCAGCAGTCGCGACTAGCTAGGGCTGGACCTTGGCCACGGTGACGCGATCGCGGCCGGCGGCTTTCGAGGCGTACAGCGCCCGGTCGCCGAGGTCGATCAGCTTGTCGAGCTCGGCCGCGTGATCGGGATAGGACACGACCCCCATCGAGACCGACAGCTCGGCGCCTGGCGGCAGCCGGGTCTCGTCACGCACCCGCCGGCGCAGCTCGTCTGCCAACTCGGCCGCGCCGGCGGCGTCGGTCGCGGGCAGCAGGGCGACGAACTCGTCGCCGCCGTAGCGGGCGAGGAAGTCCTGCTCCCGGAGACGGTGGCGCAGGGTCTGCGCCAGACTCCGGAGCACCCGGTCGCCCTCGACGTGGCCGAAGCGGTCGTTGATCTCCTTGAAGCTGTCGATGTCGAGGATGATCAGCGAGAACGGCACGCCGGTGCGATCGGCGCCGGCCTGGAGCTGGGCCAGGCTGAGCTGGAGCGCCAGCCGCGAACCGGTGCCGGTGACCGGATCCTCGGCCGCCCGCCGATAGAAGTCACGCCGTTCCAGGGCGCCGGTGACCAGATGGGCGAGGGCGCGGAAGAAAGTGCGATCGGTCTCGTCGTAAGGCCGATCGGAGCGCCGCCGCACCATCAGGAAGCCGACCGGCTCCGGCTCTCCTTCGGCGCCGGACTCCAGTTCGGCCTGGGTAGTGAGCCGCGCCAGCATGGTCGACGTCGGGTGCATCTCCTCGGTGGCGGCGGCATCGGCGGGCGTCGCCAGCGCGGTGGCCATCTCGGCGGCTTCGCGCTCGAGCGATTGCCGATCCGGACCGCGGTCCAGCAGCTCGTCGAGTTCGCCGCCCGCGCCCAGCAGGCCCAACACGCCTTCGTCGCTGGCCGTGGCGCCGAGTGCGGCGTCGACGGTCTGCGCCAGGTGATGCGGCGTCAGCTGGCCCGCGGTCAGGCACTTGCCCAGGGCCTCGAGCAGCTCGAGATTGCGGTTGCGTCGCGAAAGCTCGCTGACCAGCTCGGCGCTGCGCAGCAGTTGAGCGATCCGCGCCGCGGCCGACGAGCCCAGCTCGACTCCAGCCGCCGGGAACGGCCGCTTACCCTCCAGATAGAGCACGCCGCGGACAGCGTCCTGGATCAGGATCGGCGCCGCCAGACCGCGGCCCTCCGTCGCCGGCCGCCCAGCGCTCCGGGCCTGCTCGACCAACGAGGCGTCGAAAGAGGACGCGTCGCACGGCGCGGCGCGCAGCTCGGGGCCGAGCGCCAGGACCGGTTCCAGGCCTTCACCCTGGTCCAGCAGCAGGGTGCCACGGCTGGCGCCGCTGTACTCGGTGGCGATCGCCGCCGCCAGCTTCGCCAACGCCCAGCCGTCTAGCGCCGGCCGTTGCAGCTGACTTCCCAGCAGCCCGTCGATCGCTCGCAGGCTGTCGGCGTGGCGGCGGTCCTTGGCCATGCGGGGGGTCAGCTGCCCGAGATGTAGCTTTCCAGCTGCTGGATAGCGAACTCGCGGTCGGCGAGAACCGCCTTCACGACGTCACCGATGGAGATGATGCCGACCAGCCGCCTCTCCTCGAGCACCGGCAGATGGCGGATCCGCTTTTCGGTCATGAGCGCCATGCACTCCTCGGCGGTGAGCTCGGGGGTGATGCAGCACGGATCTGACGTCATTACCTCGCCTACCTTGCTGGTGCCCGACGCGCGGCCCTGGAGCACTACTCTGCGGGCGTAGTCCCGCTCCGAGAAGATGCCGATCGGCACGTCCTCCTCGGCCACCACCAGCGCGCCGATCCTCTTCTCGGCCATCAGCTCGAGGGCGCTCAGGATGGTGTCGGCGGGCCCGATCATCCAGACTTTGGCGCCCTTGCGCTTCAAGATCTCGCTGACCTTCATGGAAGCCCTTTCCGCCACGCTGACCACCAACCCGGCGTGGCCTCGGTCGTTGGCTGGAGAATCCCGCAGCGCAGTCTAGCAGAGGGTGGAAGCCGTACCGGCTACCGCGCCGGCCGGTCCGCAGTGGCCAGCGGGGCCTCGTCGGCGAAGCGCACGACGACGCGGTACTGCTCGGCGTCACCGAAGTTGCCGGCCAGCCAGCGCTCGACGAACTCGCGCACCTTGGATCGTCCAACCTCGCGCACCAGGACGATGTGTTCCTCGGCCCGTCGCTCCGACATCACCATCAATCCCTGCTTGAGCTGCTCCAGGGCTGCCTCCTCGTCGCGCAGCAGGCTCGAAGCCCGAACCTCGTAGCGGATCTCCGAGGCGTCGATGGCCGGCCGATTGAAGCGGATCGGGGGCGCCTGGACGAGCAACCTGCCGCTCTCGAGCCGGAACTCCCAGCCCTCGTCGAGGTCCAGATAGTAGGTGTACTCCACCGGAGCCGTGGCCGACACGACCACTTCGGGCAGGTCGAGCGTGCCCCAGAGCAGTGAGGCCTCGTCCTGGCGGGTGTAGACCTCGGTCTGGCGCAGGTTGGCGAACTGCAGGTAGCTGCTGCCGGTGACGCTGGTGGCGTAGCTGGTGAAGGAGATCTCGATCCGCCCCTGCCGGAACGCGGCCGCCACCTCGACGAGGTCGCGGGCCAGCTTCTTCGAGCCCGCCACTGCGTCGGCGGGCAGCCGGCGCAGGGACTCGAAGACGTAGAGCCCGCCTGCCACCAGGATCGTCACGACCAGCACGATGCCGACCGTGCGCGCCCAGGCGATACTGGCTTCGGAACGCGGAGATTCGGGTTGTGAGGCGCCCACCGGGTTGCTGTCAGGCTACCACGGCGTTCGCCGGACGACCCACCGGGTTTGCCAAGAGACACAGTGCCGCAGTAGACTTTTGCCGACGCCTTTCAATGCAGCCAACACCTTAGGAGGGTTGCCCTACATGTCCTATGTGATCACGGAGAAGTGCCTGGGAGAGCGGTACGGCGACTGCGTAGAGGTCTGCCCTGTGGATTGCATCTATCCCGGCGACTACAAGGGCGAGGTCTTCATGGTCATCGACCCCGAGCTGTGCATCGACTGCTCGCTGTGCAAGCCGGCCTGCCCGATCGACGCCATCGTCGAGACCGAGGACGACGATCCGGAGTGGGCGGTGATCAACGCCGAACTGTCGCCCGAATGGGCCGAGCATGAGCCGCTGACCCCGGAGCAGATCAGGCCGCGGGACGATCCGCCGCGCAAGCCGGGCAACGAGATCGTCAACCCCTGACCGGCGGCGCTCACCGCCTACCGGGAAACGGAGCCGGCCCCGCGGGGCCGGCTCTCTCCGTATCGGGGGTCGAGCCGGCGGCGCCGCCGTGTTCCCCCTTCTGTTACAGCTTCAGCACCAGCTTGACCATGTCGTGCTGTTTGCCGTTGGGATCGGTGCCGTAGCCCGGGATGGGGTACTGGTCGAAGCCCAGATCGCGCAGGGTGACCACGGCGTCCTGTTCGAAGTCGGCGATCAGCATGCAGGTCAGGTGGCGCAGGCCCTGGTCGCGGGCGATGGCGATGAAGTCGTTGACCAGGGTGAGGCCCAACCCCTGGCCGCGGTACTCGGGATCCATCAGCCACTTGATTCTCCCGACCCGGCGCAGCGGACCGCGGTCGCGCCGATGCAGGGTCGCGTCGGCGACGATCCTATGGCCGTCCAAGGCCAGAAGAGGCAGGGTCTTGGCGTAGTCGATCTGCCGCCCCCAGCTCTCCAACAGTGCCGGGTCGTCGATGTTTGCCCAGGCGAAGCGACGCACGTCGGCAGGCAGCCCGTGAAAGAACTCGAAGAGGGCCTGGGGGTCGCGGGCCGTGAACGGGCGGATCAGGACGCGCCGTCCATCGCGCAGAACGGCCTCCTTGGGAAAACGGCTCGGCATGGATCGGGGTCTCCTGGAGTGATTCCGTGACTGTTCCGGTAGGCGGGGCGCCGGCGGGCGCCGACCCCCGGGGGGCGATCATTCTATCCTGTGCTAGCGTTTCGCGCTCATGTTT
>CALZJC010000234.1 GCA_945787525.1 Thermoanaerobaculia bacterium
GATCCGGCGGCGAGTAGCCGAAGCGGCCACGGTAGGCCTCGGCGAACTCCCCGGCCAGCGCCCGCGGCGACCCCGCCTCGACCACCAGGCTGGAGTCCTGACCGGTCAGGCGCAGCTCAACCGGCCGGCGGCGGATCTCTATCGCGCCGGGCTCGACGCCGTCCTTGGCGAGCCGGCCGACGGCATCCGCTGCGAGTTTCTCGAGCCACTCGGGTACCTGGTGCACCACTTCCGCCAAGGGTCGCAGGACCTGGCGTTCCGCGAACCGCTCGATCCGCGCCGCGCCCAGTCCATAGGCGCTCAGCAGGCCCGCGTCGGCCGGCACCAGACACCGCCCGATGCCCAGCAGATCGGCCAACCCACAGGCGTGCTGCGGACCGGCGCCGCCGAAGGCCACCAGCGCGTACTCCGCCGGGTCGCGGCCCTCGCGGATCGATATCCGGTTCACCGCCTGCGCCATCGTCTCGTTGGCGATCTGCAGACAGCCGGCGAGCAGCGGCTCTCCGCCCCCGGCGTCGCCCGCCTCTCCCGCCAGCTCGCGGACCAGCGCCATCGCCGCCGCCGACGCCGCTTCGTGCACGATGGGAATCTGCAGCCGCGCCGGCTCGAGCCGCCCGAGCAGAAGGTTGACGTCGGTCAGGGTCAAGGGCCCGCCGGCGCCGTAGCAGGCCGGCCCCGGTCGCGCGCCCGCGCTGCGCGGCCCGACTCGCAGCCGGCCGCCGGCCATCGAGCAGATCGAGCCGCCGCCGGCCGCCACGGTCTCGATCGCCAGCGCCGGCGCCAGGAGCCGCGCCGGGCCGACTCGGGTCTCGAAGCGATAGGTCAGCCGTTCCTCATGACGAGAGACGTCGGTCGACGTGCCGCCCATGTCGAAAGCGATGACCCGCGCCAACCCGGATCGGCGGCCGGCCGCCGCCGCGCCCACGACGCCACCCGCCGGCCCCGACAGCAGGCTGTCCTTGGCGCGAAACTCCGCCGCCCGCACCAGTCCGCCGGCACTGGTCATCAGGTGCAGGGTACCGGCGCCCAGGGGCCGCCGCACGCGCTCGCGATACTCGTCGATGGCCTCCGCCAGGTAGGCGTTCACCACCGCCGTCTCGGCGCGCGGCACGATGCGGATGAAGGGCGCCAGCTCGGCGGACGTGGACACATGGCGGAAGCCGGCCTGCCGCAGACATCGGGCCACCAGCAGTTCGTGGCGCGGCTGCCGGTAGCTGTTCAGCAGGGCAACTGCAGCGCTCTCGATACCCCGCGTCAGCAGGTCGCGGGCGCGCTCGCGCAACGGTTCGAGGTCCAGCGCCAGAACCTCCTCGCCGGCGGCGTCGAGCCGCTCGTCGACCTCGACCACGGCAGCGTACAACGGCTCGGGTTTGACGATTCGCAGGGCGAACAGGTCGGGCCGCTGCTGATTGCCGATCCGCAGCAGATCCCCGAACCCGCGGGTGATGAACAGCGCCGTGGCGGCACCGCGGCGCTCGAGCAGGGCGTTGGTGCCGCGGGTGGTCGCCAGACGCATCCGCACCGGCGGCAGCTTTTCCTCCAGCCGGCAACCGGTCACCAGCCGGGTCGCCAGCAGCGGCGCCTCCTCGGGCGACAGGACCTCGAACGGCTCGCCCGCCGCGAGCGGCGCCGGCAGCTCCCCGGCCAGCTCGATACCGCCGGTGGCAGGGTCGCTGGCGACCACCGGAACTGCCACAGCGCGCCTCTCCAGCGGACGGAAGCCATAGCCTCGCAGAAAGTCAGCCGGCAGCGCTGCCGCCAGCGGCGAGGTCAGCCGCTGCCTACCGGGCAACTCCACCCGGCCACGCAAGCGGCTGCTGCTGAGCACCTTGGCCCGGTGCAGCCGGCCGTCGAGATCCACCGCCAGACAGTCGGTGAACGTGCCACCGGTGTCGATCCATACCTGCCAGCTAGCCTGCACTTCTCGCCGATCGTCGTAGCGAAACGCCTTAGGTGCCTGAAGATGCAAGGCTTGCGACCGAGGGGACCGCAGGCGTGCTCGTAGCACGCCGAGGATGACCGACAGGAGCGTAACGCAGCAGATTCAGGGGCATACGGCGTTGGAGTAGACGATTGGCGAGAGGTGCAGGCTTGCCTGCACTTCTCACCGATCGTCGTAGCGAAAAGCACCGGCTGAGGAGGCCGGCGTTCGAGACGGTCAGACCGGGCCGGCCGGGCTCAGGCGCGCTCTCCGGCGACCGAGCCGGCGGGCGGCGAGCAGCAGCAGCGCGAGGACCACCACCGCGGCCAGCACCGGCAGACCCACCGCCAGGCCGGCGAGCAGCGCCGAGCCGCCGATCTCGGCGGTCGCCAACAGCGGATTGCCGAAACCGGCAGTGGTCAGGGAAGAGGCACCGCGCGCGCCCACGGTCACCGCCTGGACGATACCGGCAACGCCACCGCCGGCGATCACCGCCAGGGTCCACTTCAAATAGGGGTCGATCCCGGTCACCACCGACGCCGTGGCCACGACGCCGGCCACGACCGCCGCCGGCGTAGCCACCGAGTCCAGCAGGTTGTCCAGCCAGGGAACGTAGTAGGCGCCGATCTCGAGCGCCGTCGCCACCGCCAGGGTGATCAGAGCCGGTGTCGAAGCGATCCACTCAAAGCTGCCGGCGAGCGCCACGAAGCCGCCGCGCGCCGCCAGGTTGAGGACCAGAAACGGCACAAAGACGCGGAAGCCGCAAGCGGCGGCGAGGCCGAGACCGAGGCAGACGCTGAGCAGAACTTCCATGGACTGCGGCTACTCTACCCGATCCAGTTGCTCGAGCCTGGCGATATGTCGACCGCCCTCGAACGGGGTCGCGAGCCAGGCGTCCACCATCTCGAGGACCAGCTCCAGGGACAGCAGCCGCTGACCGAAAGAGATCATGTTGGCGTCGTTGTGCTGGCGCGCCAGCCGCGCCGACTCGACGCTCCAACAGAGCGCGCAACGGATACCGCGGCGCCGGTTGGCGGCCATCGCCTCGCCGTTGCCCGAGCCGCCGAGCACGATGCCGCGCTCGCACTCTCCAGCGGCCACTGCGGCCGCCGCGCGGCCGATGAACAGCGGATAGTCCACCGACTCCTCGGAGTCGGTGCCGAAGTCGACCACGTCGTGCCCGGCGCCGCGCAGATGGCGGGCGATCTCTTGCTTGTAGGCGAACCCGGCGTGATCGGAAGCCAGGGCGATCCTCGTCATTCTCTCTCCTCATCGGTCGATCCGCTGCGACGCGACAGCCAGTGCGCCGCCTCGGAGATGCCGGCCAACCGGGTCACGGCCAGATAGCCGGCGGCGTAGAGTGCCAGGGCGGCGAGCGCCGTCGGCAACAGCGGCAGCGGCGACCAGCGCCACACCGCCAGGGCGGGCAAGGCGGCCACCACCGCCGCGGTCAGCAGGCCCACGGCATAGCCCAGCGGCAGCCCGGGGCTCCCCACCTCGCGCCGCACCGCGACGCTCAGGCGGACGAGCTCGTACCAGGCCGCCAAGGCGGATGCCGCGGCCAGTCCCACGGCGCCCAGATAGAGCCGCGGAACCGGTGGCGCTGCGGGCATCAACGCGGCGACCGCAAAGCGATCGAGCCACAGCATCATGCCCGCGCCGAGCACCGCCGACAGCACGACGCGCTCGACCGCGATACGCGCCGGCACCCGCGTCCTGCCGATCGCATAGAACAGGTTGGTGAACAGCCTGGAGCTTCCCGACGCCGGCAGACCGATGCTGTAGGCGGCCAGCACCAGAGCCACCAGCCAGTGGTCCTCGGCACCGAACTCTCCCCGCCTGTAGAGCACAGCCACGACCAGAAAGCCCAACAGCAGGTAGCCGATCGTCGCGGCCATCATCGGGAAGAGCATGAGCCGCCAGCCGGCCACCAGCCGGCGGCGGAGCTCGTCGCCACCCTCTCGCACATCCAGACGCGACAGCTCCGGCAGCTCGGCGGCGGCGACCGACAACGCGAACAGGCTGACCGGCAGGAAGTAGGGCAGGAACGCCCACCCGAGCGCCGCCTGGGCGCCGGCCACCAGAAAGGAAGCCAGCAGCTGGTCGAGGTAGCCCGACAGCTGCACCGCGCCGCGGCTGGCCGCCAGCGGGGCAAAGTTGCGCAGGCACTCGCCGACCCCACGCACCCTGACCGAGAGCGACAGCCGGAAGCCCCGCAGCAGGCGAAAGACCGCTGGCAGCTGGACGCAGAACTGCAAGAGGCCTCCTACCAGAGCACCGACGCAGGCGGCCAGCAGCAGCCGGTCCCGGCCCGCGAGAGGCACCCCGTCACTGCCGGCCGCGGCCAGCAGCGGCGCCCCCAGCCACCAGAGCACGGCGATGATCGCCGCGTTCCACAGCGCCGGGGCGAGATACGGCAGGAAGAAGCGACGGTGGCTGTTCAGAACCCCCAGACACCAGGCCGAGAGGGCCAGCAGTCCGGCCATCGGGAAGACGATGCGCACCGCCGCCACGGCCAGGGGAAAGCGATCCACCGTCGCCTCACCGGCCGCGACCCGGGCCGCATCGGCCAGATAGCCGGCCGACAGCAGGGTGACGAGGGGCTCGGCAAAAAGCGCGCCGAGAAGACTGAGTGCGCCGGCGGCCGCCAGCAGGAGGCCGAAGATCGCGCCGGCGAAGCGCCCCGCCTCATGCTGCCGCCCCTCCGCCAGGAGCCGGGAGTAGACCGGGATGAAGGAGGCCGACAGGGTCTGCTCGCCCAGCAGGTTCTGCAGGATGTTGGGTCCCCGCAGCGCGGTGCGGAAAACGTCGGCGTGCGGGCCGGCGCCAAAGAACGTGGCCAGGCTCGCTTCGCGCACCAGACCGAACAGGCGGCTGATCAGAATGCCGCCGGCCACTTTGCTTGCCGCAGGGCGGCCGCCGCCGGACTCGCTCACGGTGTATCCGCGGCGGACGATACGCGATCCGTGAGGCTGGCGCCAGTCGACCGGCGATCGGTCAGATCAGGCCTTCGGATTCCAGCAGCTTCTGGAGCTTGCGCAGGCATCGGCCCCGAATGAACCCGATCGATCCGACGGCCAGACCGAGCTTGCGGGCCACTTCGCGGTAGGGGACCGGAGGATCGGCGTAGAAGAGCATGCCGATCATCTCGCGGCAGCGTTCGGGCAGGCGAAAAACCGATTCCCTCACCCGCTGGTCGTTCTCGAGCCTCTCCATGCCCGACGGCTCCACGATCTCCTCGGCGGCTCCGTCCCGCGACTCCTGCAGCAGACGTTGGCGACGCTGCTTCGCCTGACGCCAGTGGTGGCAGCGGCGCCGGGTGATGGTGATCAGCCACGCTCTCAGCGAATCGCGCTTGCGCACCTTCTCGAGATCCGAGTAGACGTTGACCCAGACGGTCTGGAACAGATCGGAGGCGTCGTCCGCGTCGACCCCATAGCGCAGGACAACCGCATAGACCAGCCGGCCGTACTTGTCGACCAGGGCGTTCCAGGCGCGCTGGTCGCCGCGCAGGCAGCTGCCGACCAGCAGCCGATCCTCCAACCCCGGGTGCGGGCCGGGCTGCGCCGGTCGGTCACCCTGCTGGTCGGCGTTCACCTGCTTCTCTCCAGGTCAGCTCGTTCTCTTTTCGCCTGCCCGCCGCCGGCAGACGTGCCTCGACGACTCCTCGGCCGCCTCCACCACCCCGCGGCCGGCAGGCGGCAAACCCGGCAGCCCTGGCGATCCAGCGGCAGACACCCAGCGGGAGCGCCAGCCGCCGATCCGCGGCGAGCGGCGAGAACCCCACCACCCACCGAGCCTTCAAACGGCCGCTCGCCAGCCCTCGTCTGCTCCTCAGGACCGACCCACACCACTCTAGCAGCCCGTGGTAGAGCTCTGGACGGGACCGTTTGTCATGAACTTGCTATGTCGAGTCGACAGCTCTCAATCGGCTCTGGGCCGCCGAACGGACCATGGCTACCATGCCGGTCAGGCCCAGGTTCTTGCCCAGCGAGAGCTCCTGGCCGAAAATCTCCAGAGGCAGATCGGTGCTCAGGTTCACCAGCTCCGCCAGAGGCCGGCCCGACAGCGCTTCGTCCATGAT
>CALZJC010000235.1 GCA_945787525.1 Thermoanaerobaculia bacterium
TCCGGCCGGGCGTTTTGCCGCCGGCCGGGCTCTGGACGACGTCCGCGAGCTGGCCCGCGAGCCGCGGCCCGTCGGCTCGGCCGGCCACCGCGCGGCGCGGCAGTATCTGCTCGAGCGCATGGCCGAGTTGGGCCTGGCGCCGGAGGTGCAGGCGACCACGGTCGTCCACCGCCAGGCCGAACGGCGAATCCGGGCGGCGCGGGTGTTCAATCTGGTCGGCAGGCGGAAGGGCCGTGGGGAGGAGGCGGGCGCGGTGATGCTGGTCGCCCACTACGACAGCCGCCCCAACACGCCGGGTGCGGCCGACGACGCCTCCGGGGTGGCGGTGGTCCTCGAGACGGTTCGGGCGCTGAGCGCCGGGCCGCCGCTGGCCCGAGACCTGGTCGTGCTGCTCACCGATGGGGAGGAGTTGGGACTGCTCGGCGCCCGCGGCTTTGTCGCCGAGCACCCCTGGATGGAGGATGTGGGCCTCGTCTTGAACTTCGAGGCGCGGGGCTCGCGCGGCCCGGCGGCGATGTTCGAGACCGGCCGGGGCGACGTCGGCCTGGTGCGCGCCTGGGCGCGCGTCGCGCCGCATCCGCTGGCCAGTTCGCTGAGCGCCGAGGTCTACGCCCGCATGCCCAACGAGACCGACTTCACGGTCTTCCGCTCGCGGGGGCTGAGCGGCCTCAACTTCGCCTTTCTCGGCGGTCTCGACGCCTATCACACGGCCCTCGACAGCCCGGACCGGCTGGATCCGGCCAGCCTGCAGCATGCCGGCGCCAACGCGCTGGCGCTGATCCGCCATGTCGACAGCGCCGGGCAGCAGCGCGACGCCGGCGGCATCTGGTTCAATCCGCTGGGCGGATGGCTGCTGGTCCTGCCGGGCGGCGCGGCGCTGCCCGTGACGGCGACCCTGGCGGTACTGACTCTGCTTCTGGTGGTCTGGGGCGTGCGGCGCAGACGCGTCGGCGGGCGCTCCCTGTGGCCCGCGTCGCTGCTCGGCGTGGCGGTTCTCGGAGTGGCGCCTTTGGCGGGGGCGGCGCTCTGGAAGCTGTTCTCGGACAATGCGGCGGCGCTGCTCGACACGCCGCACGGGCTGCCTTTTCGGCTGGAGCTCACCGGTGTCGCCCTGCTCCTCGCGGGGCTGGCGGCGGTGGCCTCGCTGGGCGCGATGACCCGGCGGCTGGGGCCCGCCGAGACGGCGCTCGGCGTTGCGCTGCCGTGGGCGATTCTGGGCCTGCTCGCTGCGGCGCTTCTGCCCGGGGTCAGCTTTCTCTTCTGGTGGCCACTCTGGGGGCTGATCGTCGCGCTCGCGGTGGTCGTTGCGGTGGACCCGCCGCGGCCGGTGGCCGTGCTCCTTCTGACGGCGGGCGGTCTGCCCGGCGTGGCGCTCCTGGCGCCGCTGGCGGTGCTGGTGTTCCAGGCCTTGACGCCGCATCTGGCGACCGGGGCCCTGGTGCCGTCGGCACTGCTCCTGACTCTCGCCCTGCCGGCTCTGTTGGCGGCGGCCGGTCAGCGTCAGGGTCTGTCGCTGACCGCGCTCGGCGCCTGCCTGGCGGTTCTCGCGGCGTCCGTCTGGGGGGCGGCTGACGCCGAGCGGCCTCGGACGGCGGACCTGGTTCATCTGCAGGAGCTGGACGGGGAGGTGGGCTTCTGGCTCAGCCGCGACGAGCGCCCGCATCCGTGGGTGCTGCAACGCCTCGGCGGCGCGGCGCGGCCGTGGGAGGCTCCGTCGTTTCTCGGTTTCCCGGCAAGACCGATCTCCAAAGGCGACGGCGCGCCGGTCGTGGCGAGCGGGCCGGACGCCGCCGTGGTCGAGGACCTGCGGCTCGACGGCCGCCGCCTGACGGTGCGGGTGCGCTCTCCCGAGGGGGCTCCGATGCTCCACGTCGAGGCGGTCTCTTCGGTCCAGATCGCTGCCGTCGAGCTGGCCGGTCAGAGGTTCGAGCGCGCCGGCGACGAAGCCACCGAGCCGCTGCGGCTGGAGCTGGCGGGCTTGCCGCCCGAGGGCCTGGAGATCAGCTTCCAGCTGCACGATGCCTGGCCGGTGGAGCTGCACCTGACCGAGCAGTTCTACGGCCTGCCGGCGGCGCCGCCTCTTCCCCCCGGGCTGATCCCGAGCAGCTCGTGGACCAGCCACTCGCGGCTGGTGCACCGCTCTTTCCTGCGCTGAGTCGGCAGAGCGGCACCGACTGCTACCATCTGCGCGTCCCGGGCGGGACCTGGCGCATGATCTCTTCCAACATCCTGGGCGTGGTGCTGGCCGGCGGCGCCGGCCGGCGCCTGGGCCGCGACAAGGCGCTGCTGCCGTGGACCGGCACCACTCTTGTTCAACGCGCCGCGGCAGTGCTGTCGGAGGCCTGCGGCGAGGTCGTGATCGCCGGTCCGGCCGAGCTGAGGCGGACCGGGGTCGAGACCGTGGCCGACGTCTTCCCGGGCTGCGGGCCGCTCGCCGGACTGCATGCCGGGCTCGAGCGGGCCGGCGGCCGGCCGATCTTCGCCCTCGCCTGCGATATGCCGTTCGTCAGCGTCGAGCTGGTGCGGCATCTGGTGGCGGCCGCGGGTGCCCGGATCGAGGGGGTGCCGGCCGGGGATGGGCCCGCTGAAGGCGCCTGGGTGGCGGGCGGCGCGAGCGGCATGCAGCCGCTGTGCGGCCTCTACGCGCCGACGGCTCGGAGAGTCGCCGAGAATCGGCTGACAGAGGGTCAGCTGGCGGTGCTCGGGTTTCTGCAGGCGATCGGCGGAGTGTCGCTGCCGATCACCGGCGAGCTCGGTTTCTACCGCCCCGAGCTGCTGCTGAATCTCAACCGGCCCGACGATCTGCGACGGGCGCGCCGACTGCAGAGCGCCGCCGGGGCTTCGCGGTGAGCGCTCTCGGGCGGCGGCTGCGACGGCAGTTCGGCCCGTTCCAGGAGATCGCCCGCACCGCCTGGCAGAACCGGGACCAACCGGGTTACGCCTGGCGCATCCTGAACCACGGCGTGTGTGACGGCTGCGCCCTGGGTACGGCCGGAATGCGCGACTGGACCATCGACGGCATCCACCTCTGCTGGATTCGCCTCAACCTGCTGCGTCTAAACACCATGCCCGCCTTCGATCCGGCGTTGGCGATGGACGCCGCCGCGCTGGCCGGCCGCAGCGAGGCCGATCTGCGGCAGCTGGGGCGGCTGCCGGCACCGATGGTTCGCCACCGTGGCGATTCCGGCTTCCGGCCGATCTCCTGGGCCGACGCGCTGTCGCTGGCGGCGGCGCGTATCCGGGGCATCGACCCCCAGCGGCTGGCCTTCTATCTGGTCTCCCGCGGCACCGCCAACGAGACCTACTACGTGGCGCAGAAAGTGGCCCGCTACCTGGGCACCAACCACGTCGACAACTCGGCGCGGCTCTGTCACGCGGCCAGCACCACCGGGCTCAAACGCACCATCGGCTTCGCCGCCACCACCTGCAGCTACCGCGACATCCTGGAGAGCGACCTGGTGGTCTTCTTCGGCAGCGATCCCGCCAACAACCAGCCGGTGATGATGAAGTACCTGCACCTGGCGAAGAAGCGCGGTACCCGGGTGGTGATGGTCAACCCCTACCGCGAGCCCGGGCTGGAGCGCTACTGGGTGCCGTCGAACGTCGATTCGGCGCTCTTCGGCACCGCCATCAGCGATCGCCACTTCCCGGTGCGGGTAGGCGGCGACATCGCCTTCGTCAACGGCGTGCTCAAGCAGCTGATCGCCAACGACTGGCTGGACCGGGCCTTCATCGCCGACCGCACCGACGGCTGGGCGGAGCTCGAAGCGGCGCTGGCCGAGCAGAGCTTCGAGGAGCTGGAGGATCGCTCGGGTCTGTCGCGGGCCGCGATGCTGGAGCTCGCCCGGCTCTATGCCGAGTCCGATTCGGCGATCTTCGTCTGGTCGATGGGCATCACCATGCATCGCCACGGCGTGGACAACGTGCAGGCCATCGCCGACCTGGCGCTGGCGCGCGGCATGGTGGGGCGCGATGGCGCCGGGCTGATGCCGATCCGCGGCCATTCCGGTGTCCAGGGTGGCGCCGAGATGGGTTGTGTGCCGAACGTCTTTCCCGGCGGCCGGCCGACCGATGAAGGCGGCGCCCGCCGGCTCGCGGAGCAGTGGGGCTTCCCGGTGCCGGCGTGGCGCGGCGCCTACGCCGCAGAGATGGTGGACCGGGCGCATGACGGCGATCTGGAGGCGCTCTACTGCGTCGGCTCCAACCTGTTCGGCGTGCTACCCGACCCGGACTACGTGCGGCGGGCCCTCGAGCGGATCCCGCTCCGCATCCATCACGACATCGTGCTCAATCCGCAGATGCTGGTCGATCCGGAGGAGACCGTGCTGCTGCTGCCGGCAACCACCCGCTACGAGATGGCCGGCGGCTGCACCGAGACCTCCACCGAGCGGCGGGTGATCTTCAGTCCGGAGATCCCGGGCCCGCGGGTGGCCGAGGCGCGGGACGAGTGGCGCGTGCTGACGGAGCTGGCGGCTCGGGTCCGTCCCGACGGCGCCGAGCGGCTCGCGTTTGCCTCCACCGCCGAGATCCGCGCCGAGATCGCCCGCGTCATCCCGCTCTACGACGGCATCGAGCGGTTGGCGCGGGAGGGCGACCAGTTCCAGTGGGGCGGGCGCCACCTGGCGGCGGATGGCCGCTTTGGCACCGCCGACGGTCGGGCCCGGTTCGTCGCCGTGACGCCACCCGAGCGCCGCACCCGGCCGGGTCGCTTCCGCCTCAACAGCCGCCGGGGCAAGCAGTTCAACAGCATGGTCTTTGGCGAGCGCGACACGCTGACCGGCGCTGACCGCGACGCGGTGGTGCTGGCGCCCGGCGCGCTCGAGCGGCTGGGCCTGTCGCCGGGCGACCGTGTCATCGTGCGCAGCGAGACCGGCGAGCTGGCCGGGCGGGCGGTCGCCGGCCCGGTGGAGCCCGGCACCGTGATGATGTTCTGGCCCGAGGCCAACGTCCTGGTGCCGCGTGGCGTCTCCGATGAGGCCTGTGGCATCCCCGCCTACCGCGACGCCGAGGTCGAGGTGCTGGCTGCCACCCGGCCGGCGGGGCCGGTGGCACCATGAGCGGGGCGCCCTCCGATCCGTTGCCGGCCAGCGTCGCGAGGGCGCCGGTGCGGACGGTGGAGGGCGGCAGGTGCGAAGATCACTTCGATCTCCTGGCGGTGGAGGAGCCCCTCGAGGTGCGCGTCGTCGTCGAGAAGGCGGGGCGCCGCAACCGTCATGCCATCGCCGTCACCATGCGCACGCCGGGGCACGACTTCGAGCTGGCGGCCGGTTTTCTGCACAGCGAGGGAGCGTTGACGGAGCGGTCGGCGGTGGCCGGCATCGACTACTGCCGGAGCGGCAGTGCCGAGGAGGCGCGTAACGTGGTCGAAGTGACCCTGGCGCCGGGCGTCGACTTCGATCCCGACCGCTTCAGCCGTAACGTCTACACCAGCTCGAGCTGCGGCATCTGCGGCCGGGGCTCGCTCGAGCTGGTGCGGGCGGCGCTGCCCGCTCCGCCGCGCGCGCTGACCGACGAGCCGCGATTCGATGCCGAGATGCTGCTGACCCTGCCGCGGCTGCTGGCGCAGGCACAGAAGACTTTTGCCGCCACCGGCGGCCTGCATGCGGCCGCGCTGTTCGATTCCGCCGGCGGTCTCGAGCTGGTGCGCGAGGACGTGGGGCGGCACAACGCGGTCGACAAGCTGGTCGGCGCGCTGCTGCTCGAGGACAGGCTGCCGGCGGCTGACGGGCTGCTCCTGGTCAGCGGCCGGGCCAGCTTCGAGCTGGTGCAGAAGGCCGTGCTGGCGGGCCTGCCGGCGCTGGCCGCGGTGGGCGCGCCGAGCAGCCTGGCGGTCGAGCTGGCGCGCGACCACGGCCTGACCCTGATCGGCTTTCTGCGCGACGGGCGGTTCAACCTGTACGCTGGCGAGCGGCGCTTGGACGCGGGTGTCGACGTCTAGCCGGTCGGGCTAGGAGAATGGCAGGAGTGTCGTTGCTGATGGGCCGTCGCATGCAGCGGGAACTGCT
>CALZJC010000236.1 GCA_945787525.1 Thermoanaerobaculia bacterium
CTGTGGACCGGGTCTATCACCAGGGGCTGGCCATCGACCACGCTGCGGGACGGCTGCGCCAATCACACCGGGACGGCGAACTAATGCGCTATATTGCGCACAAGCTAAGGTCCCCGACCGATCGACCGGGCGCGCCGGCCGGAATGTCTGCCGAGGGACTCGCGCTCGTCCGCCGGAGGCTCGTCCGACCGATCCAACTTGCCGCTCGTTTCGCCTCTGCCGCCGCAGCCCGGCTGAGGCGCGCATTCGACAGATGACCAGCCAGACATCGATCGAACCAGCGCCGGTCCATCCCCTGCCGGGCCAACGCCCGTTCTGGGCGCGCCATCTGCGCCGCGAGGTGCAGTACGCGCTCGATCTGTCGCTCCTGGTGGCCGCCTTTGCGATCGCCTACCTGCTGCGCTTCGACTTCCGGATCCCGCCGGAGTATCTGGTGTTCGGGCTGTTGCAGCTGCCGGTGGTGGTGCTCGGGCAGTTCATCATCGCCCTGTTCAGCGGCATCTACGCATTCATCTGGCGCTACATCAGCATGGCCGAGATCCGGCCGTTCCTGCGGGCCATGGTCTACTCGAGCCTGCCGCTGCTGCTGCTGCGCTTCGGACTGCCGGACACCCTGGAGATGTGGCGGGTGCCGCTGTCGGTCATCCTCCTCGACGCAGGCCTCGCCTGGGGCGGCCTGCTCGCCCTGCGGGTGCTGCGGCGGGCTCTCTACGAGCGCTTCGAGCGCTCTCGCCGTGAAAAACGGTCCGACAACGGCCTGCGGCGGCGAGTGCTCCTGGTCGGCGCCGGGCGGGCCGGCATCATGGCGGTGCGCGAGATCCGCGACCGTGGCGACGTCGACCTCGATCTGGCGGGTTTTGTGGACGACGACCCCTCCAAGCTGGGCTCGGTGATCTCCGGTCTGCGGGTTCTGGGCACCTCCGAGGACCTGCCGCAACTGGCCTCCGAGCACTTGGTGGACCACGCGGTGATCACCATCGCCGAGGCCGAGGCGGCCACCATCCGCCGCCTGGTCGAGATCTGCGAGCGCGCCCGGCTGCGGGTGCGCATCATCCCACCCCTGTTCGAGCTGCTGCAGGGATCCGTGTCGATCAGCCGCTTTCAAGACGTCCAGATCGAGGACCTGCAGGGGCGCGAGACGGTCCGCCTCGACGAGGATGAGCTGCGCCGCTTCCTGACCGGCAAGGCGGTCCTGGTGACCGGCGCCGGCGGCTCGATCGGCACCGAGCTGTGTCGCCAGGTGGCGCGCTTCAACCCGCTGCGTCTCATCCTGGTCGACCGCGCCGAGGGCGCCCTGTTCGAGATCGACCGTGAGCTGCGCCAGCTGTGGCCACAGCTGGATCTGGAGCCGGTGATCGCCGACGTCGGCGACACCGGCCGCATGACCGGGATCCTCACCTCACGCCGGCCGCACGTCGTCCTGCACGCCGCCGCCCACAAACACGTACCGATGATGGAGGGCAACCCCGGCGAGGCGGTCAAGAACAACTCCCTGGCTACCGAGCGGCTGGCTCGTCTCTGCGGCGAGGCCGGCTGCGAGGCGTTCGTGCTCATCTCGACCGACAAGGCGGTGGCGCCGACCTCGATCATGGGCGCCTCGAAGCGGATTGCCGAGATCGCCACTCAGGCCATGCACGAGCTCTTCCCGGCGACGCGCTACATCGCGGTGCGTTTCGGCAATGTCCTGGGCTCGGCCGGCTCGGTAGTGCCGATCTTCCGCCAGCAGATCGCGCAGGGTGGGCCGGTCACCGTCACCCATCCCGAGGCTCGCCGCTATTTCATGACCATCGCCGAAGCGGCTCAGCTGGTGCTCGAAGCCGGCGCCATCGGCAGCGGCGGCGAGATCATGATCCTCGACATGGGCAAGTCGGTGAAGATCGAGGCCCTGGCCCGCGACATGATCACCCTCTCCGGCTTCAAGCCCTACGAGGAGATCCCGATCGTCTTCACCGGCCTCAGGCCCGGAGAGAAGCTCAACGAAGAGCTCGAGTTGAGCGGCGAGGAGATCGACCGGACGCGTCACCCGAAGATCTTCGTCGGGCGGTTGAACGGCATGCCGGAGGCAGAGCTGCGGTCGGCTCTGGAAGAGCTCGACAGTGTGGCGACGGCGGGCAACAGCCAGGCGATCCGTCGCGCCCTCGACGACCTGCTGCCGGAAGCGCGGCTGGAACGCCACGCCACCCCGTCGACACCGCCAACGGCCTGGGGCGAGGACCTCGTGCAGTGACTCCCGGCGCGCCTGCCGAGCTGACCGCCGTGCCGGTGCTGGTCACCGGCGGCGCCGGCTTCATCGGCTCGCACCTGGTCGATGCCCTGGTGGAGAGGAGCGCCCGGGTCCGTGTGCTGGACAACCTCTCCACCGGCTCGGCGCACAACCTCGGCGGGAGCCTCGCGCGCATCGAACTGCTCGAGGGCGACCTGCGCGATCCCGAGGCCTGCGCCCTCGCCTGCCGCGATTGCCGCTACGTCTTCCATCAGGCGGCGCTGGGCTCGGTGCCCAGGTCGCTGGAAGATCCGGCCACCAGCCTGGCGGTGAACGCGCAGGGCACCGCCAATCTGTTCGCGGCGGCACAGCGGGCCGGTGTCGAGCGGATCGTCTACGCCTCCTCGTCGAGCGTCTATGGCGACAGCCCGCGCCTGCCGCGCCGCGAGGGCGAGGAGGGCGCATCGCTGTCGCCCTACGCACTTTCCAAGGCGATGGGCGAACGAATCGCCCGACTCTTCGCCCGCTGCTACGACTTGCGGTCCCTCGGCTTGCGCTACTTCAACATCTACGGTCCACGCCAGGACCCGAACGGCCCGTACGCCGCCGTGATTCCGAGGTTCTTCGGCAGCCGCCTGCGGGGCGAAACGCCGCTGATCCAAGGCGATGGGCAGCAGAGCCGCGACTTCACCTGGGTCGGTGACGCGGTGGCCGCGAACCTGCTGGCGATCACCGCCGGGACCAGCGACGGAAGTGCCGTCAACATCGCCAGCGGCAGCCGGACGAGCGTTCTCGAGCTGGACCGACAGATCGCCCGGTTGACCGGTGACGGGCCGCCTGCTCTACACGGGCCGCGCCGCCCCGGCGACGTCGAACACGCCCATGCCGACCTGAGCCGCGCCACCCGGGAGCTGGGCTACGCCCCGGGAGTCGGCCTGGCCGACGGTCTCGAGCGCACGCTGGGCTACTATCGCGATCGACTGCAAGACCCCGTAGGAGAGACCAACAGAGCATGAGCGGCAGCCCCGACACCGTTCTCGTCACCGGCGGCGCCGGCTTCATCGGCTCGCACGTCACCGAAGGCTTGCTGGCGCGCGGCCACCGCGTGCTGGTGATCGACGATCTGTCCAGCGGCAGGCGGGAAAACCTGCCGCCGGAGGCCGAGCTGCACGTGCTCGACGTGCGCTCGCCCGAGGCGGCCCGACTGGTCGCGGGTGGGGGCATTCAGGTCCTCGTGCACCACGCGGCCCAGATGGACGTCCGCCGTTCCACCCGCGATCCGGCGTTCGACGCCGAAGTCAACATCCTCGGCACCCTCAACCTGCTGCAGGCGGCTGTGCGTGGCGGCCTGCGGCAGGTGATCTTCGCCTCCACCGGCGGCGCCATCTACGGCGAGCAGGAGACCTTCCCGGCCGGCGAAGACCACGCCACGCGGCCGCTGTCGCCCTACGGCGTCTCCAAGCTGGCCGGCGAGCGCTATCTCGAATACTTCCACCACGAGCACGGCCTCGACGCCACCTGCCTGCGCTACGCCAACGTCTACGGCGAGCGCCAGAACCCGCACGGCGAGGCCGGCGTGGTGGCGATCTTCATCACCCGGCTGCTGCGCGGCGAGGCCCCGACGATAAACGGCGACGGCCTGCAGACCCGCGACTATGTGCATGTCTCCGACGTGGTGGCCGCCAACCTGGCCGCTCTGGGGCGACCCGGCTTCCACATCTACAACGTCGGTACCGGCGTCGAGACCACCGTGGTGCAGATCTACGAAGGTCTGCGCGATGCGGCGGGCAGCGATCTCGAAGCCGAGCACGGGCCCGCCAAGCCTGGCGAGCAGCGGCGCTCCTCGATCGACTCGACCCGGATCCGGAGAGAGCTCGGGGCGGCGCCCGCCACCAGCCTGGCGGCCGGACTGAAGCGCACCGCCGAGTGGTTCCGCGACCGCTCGAGCGAGCCGTAGCTGCCTGGAAACGCGAGCCCTACCGGCCGCGGGCACCAGCGGCGTGCGGTAAGCGCGTCGCGGCTGCCTGACCGAGGGAGATCTCGCAGATTCAGGTCGATCCGGCGGCGCAGTAGTGAGTCGGCGAGAAGCGCAGGCTCGGGCCACGAGAAAAAAACGGCCGGCCCCGAAGGGCCGGCCGGAAATCGCGCAAACGCGGACGGGCGCCTAGAAGTCGCCCATACCTCCGCCCATGCCGCCGCCCATGCCGGCCGGCATGCCGCCGCCGCCCTCGTCCTTCTCCTTGATCTCGGAGACCAGGGCCTCGGTGGTCAGCATCAGGCCGGCGATCGAGGCGGCGTTGAGAAGCGCCGTCTTGGTCACCTTGGCCGGGTCGATGACGCCGGCCGCGACCAGGTCCTCGAACTTGCCGGTCTGGGCGTTGAAGCCTATGTTGCCCTTCTTGGCGATCAGGTCGCGAACGATCACCGAACCCTCTTCGCCGGCGTTGTTGACCAGCTGGCGGGTCGGCTCGTCGAGCGCCCGGCGCACGATGCGCACGCCGATGGCGATGTCGCCCTCGGCCTTGACCTTGTCGACCGCCGGGATGGCGCGCAGCAGCGCGACGCCGCCGCCAGCGACGATGCCCTCCTCGACCGCCGCCTTGGTGGCGTGCATGGCATCCTCGACCCGAGCCTTCTTCTCCTTCATCTCGGTCTCGGTGGCCGCGCCGACCTTGATCACCGCGACGCCGCCGACCAGCTTGGCCAGCCGCTCCTGCAGCTTCTCGCGGTCGTAGTCCGAGGTGGTCTCCTCGATCTGGTTGCGGATCTGCTTCACCCGGCCGGCGATCGCCTCTTTGCGGGTGTCGTCGTCGGAATCGGTGACGATGGTGGTGTCGTCCTTGGTGATGACCACCTTCTTGGCATCACCCAGGTCCTCCCAGCGCACGTTCTCGAGCTTGATGCCGAGATCCTCGGTGATCACCCGGCCGCCGGTGAGGATCGCGATGTCCTCGAGCATCGCCTTGCGGCGATCGCCGAAGCCCGGCGCCTTGACGGCGCCCACCTGCAAGGTGCCGCGCAGCTTGTTGACCACCAGGGTCGCCAGGGCCTCGCCCTCGACGTCCTCGGCGATGATCAGGAACGGCTTCGACTGCTTGGCGACCTGCTCGAGAATCGGCAGCAGGTCCTTCATCGAGCCGACCTTCTTCTCGTGGAGCAGGATCTTGACGTTCTCGATCACCGACTCCATGCGCTCGGCGTCGGTGACGAAGTAGGGGGAGAGGTAGCCGCGGTCGAACAGCATGCCCTCGACCACCTCGAGGGTGGTGTCAAGGCCCTGGGCCTCCTCGACGGTGATGACGCCGTCCTTGCCGACCTTCTCCATCGCCTCGGCGATGATGTTGCCGATCTCGGCGTCGTTGTTGGCCGAGATGGTGCCGACGTGGGCAATCTCGGCGCCCGATACCGGCTTCGACATGCCGTCGATCGACTCGACGGCGGCCTTGACCGCCAGCTCGATGCCCCGCTTGAGCTCCATCGGGTTGGCCCCGGCGGTGACGTTCTTCGAGCCCTCGCGAAAGATCGCCTGGGCCAGAACGGTCGCCGTGGTGGTGCCGTCACCGGCCACGTCGGAGGTCTTGGAAGCGACCTCACGCACCATCTGGGCGCCCATGTTCTCGAGCGGATCGGTCAGCTCGATCTCCTTGGCGACGGTGACGCCGTCCTTGGTCGAGGTCGGCGAACCGAACTTCTTCTCGATGACCACGTTGCGGCCCTTGGGGCCCAGGGTCACCTTGACGGCGTCGGCCAGCTTGTTGACGCCCTTGAGTGACCACGTTGCGGCCCTTGGGGCCCAGGGTCACCTTGACGGCGTCGGCCAGCTTGTTGACGCCCTTGAGCATGGCCCCGCGGGCCTCCTCGGCATAGGTAATCTGCTTTGCTGCCATATCTTCAATTCCTCCTGTTTACCGCTTGCTAGCCGCTGACGACGGCCAGGATCTCGTCTTCGCGCACAATCACGAACTCGTCGTTGTCGATCTTGATCTCGCTGCCGGAGTACTTGCCGACCAGCACGCGGTTGCCGGCCTTGACATCCATCGGCTGACGCTTGCCGTCGTCCTGCAGCTTGCCCGGGCCAACGGCCACGACCTCGGCCTCCTGGGGCTTCTCTTTGGCCGTGTCCGGGATGATGATCCCGCCACGAACCTGCTCTTCTTCTTCGACGCGCTTGATGAGCACGCGGTCGTGCAGTGGGCGTACATTTACACTCACGGTCCGTACCTCCTCTTGCCGCTTAGGGGTGGAAAGTTGTTGCTTTTCAGTAAGTTACATCCCAACGGGCGAGTCCGCTTTGGCACTCGTCCGACGAGACTGCTAATAATAGGCGAAGTCCGGCACCGCTGTCAAGAAGCTCGGGCAGCTTCCTCGCGGCGCTAGAATGGCCGCCTGCCGCGGCGCGAGGCGCCCTCTCGCCAGCCGGCTCGTCCAAGATGAGGCATCTCCTTCCCGCCAGCCTTGCCACCCTGGTGCTGGTCGCCGGGCCGGCCCATGGGGAGGGGTCCGACCCGGGACCGATCTTCATCGACGCCGCGCCCGCCACCGGGCTCGACTTCGTTCACTTCAACGGCATGTCCGGCGAGTTCTACTTCCCCGAGATGACCGGTCAGGGCGGCGCCCTGCTGGACTACGATGGCGACGGCGACCTCGACGTCTTTCTCGTGCAGGGCACCATGCTGGGGCCCGGCGAGACCCTGGCCGATGCGCTGGTACCGCCCGTCGGCCCGCTGCCGCCCTCGGACCGTCTCTACCGCAACGACCTGACCATCACCCGGGACGGCCGGCTGGAGCCGCGCTTCGTCGACGTCACCGCCGCCAGCGGCTTCGCCGCGGCCACCGCCTACGGCATGGGCGTCGCCACCGGCGACTACGACAACGACGGCTGGACCGACCTCTATGTCACCAACGTCGGCGCCAATCAGCTGTGGCGCAACCTGGGAGACGGCACCTTCCGCGACGTCACCACCGAGGCCGGAGTGGGCGATCCGCTGTGGGGCACCAGCACGACCTTCGCCGACTTCGATGGCGACGGTTGGCTCGATCTCTATGTCGTCAACTACGTCGAGTTCGACCTCGAGCGCAATCCGCGCTGCTTCGCCACCAGCAGCCGGCGCGACTACTGCGGCCCCAGCGCCTTCCGTCCTCTGCCCGACAAGCTGTACCGCAACCGCGGCGACGGCAGCTTCGAGGACGCCACCTACCGCTGGCTCAGGGGCTACCAGCCCGGTCCGGGGCTGGGGGTCACGACGGCGGACTTCAACGGCGACGGCCGGCTCGACATCTACGTGGCCAACGATGGCGCCGTCAATCAGATGTGGCTGGCGCGGGCCGACGGCGGCTTCGACGACGAGGCCCTGTTCTCCGGCACGGCGCTGAACCGCATGGGGCGCCCCGAGGCGAGCATGGGGGTGGATGCCGCCGACTTCGACATGGACGGCGACGTCGATCTGTTCATGACCCATCTCGCCGGCGAGACCAACACGCTCTACGTCAACGACGGCACCGGGCTGTTCGAGGACCGCACCGTCGCCAGCGGTTTGGGCTCGGTCAGCATGCCATACACCTCCTTCGGCACCGGCTGGCTCGACTACGACAACGACGGCCGGCTCGACCTGCTGACCCTGACCGGTGCCGTGCGGATCCTCGAGGACCAGGCCGCGGCCGGTGACCCCTATCCCTTGAAGCAGCCCAACCAGCTGTTCCACAACCTCGGCGGCCGCTTCGAGGAGACGAGCGCCGCCGGCGGCGAGGCCTTCGCCGTCGCCGAGGTCAGCCGCGGCGCCGCCTTCGGCGACGTCGACAACGACGGCGACGAGGACGTGATGGTGGTGAACAACACCGGCCCGGTCCGGCTGCTGTTCAACCAGGTGGGCCAGGCCAGCGCCTGGCTCGGCCTGTCTCCGGTCCGCGCCGCGGCGGGCGACCCGGCGATCGGCGCCCAGGTGGCCGCGGCTCTTGCCAACGGTGCCGTGCTGCGGCGCCGCGCCGGCACCGACGGCAGCTACTGCGCGGCCCGCGACCCGCGCCGGCTGATCGGCCTCGGCGCCGCCAGCGCGCAGAGCGCCCAGGTCGGCTGGGTCGGCGGCG
>CALZJC010000237.1 GCA_945787525.1 Thermoanaerobaculia bacterium
GCAGCAACTGGGCGCGCCGGAACAGCTCGACGGCCTCGGCGCCGGACAGCGTCGCCGCCGGCAGACAGTCCGCCTCGGCGTCGATGAGACCGCAGGAGGATCCGGCGGCGCAGGCGATCGGCCAGGAAAGCCGTTTGCGGCTCGCCACCGCTCCCACACACGCCTCGCCCGGGCGGGCCGCGGCGACGACCCGCAGCACGGCGCCGAGAGATTCGGCCCGGCTCGTCGGCTCGGCCGGCCCGAACCGGTGCAGACCCGGGTCGACCTCCATCAGGTCGAGATTGATCACCCGGACGATCTCCTCGCGAAAGGCGTGGTCGAAGACGTCATTGGCGATCCGCGCCGACAGCGGCTGCGCATAGCGCACCGTCGGAAAGAGCCAGTAGATCATCGCCGCCAGCTCGCTGCGGGTCAGCTCGGGCGACTGGGTCACCGCCCGGACTTCCGCCGGCAGGAGCACCAGCCGCCAGCGGAATCGCGCCCGACTCAGGCGGGCGGCCAGCTCGGGGTCGGCAGGGCGCTCGGCAGCCATCTCCTGCAACATGCTGATGCCGGCGCCGGGGTCGCCAACGGCCACCTCGAGCGTCGCCAGCCGGTCACGCAGCTCGGCATCCTCCGGCAGCCGGCGGCGCAGCTCGCGCACCGTAGCGAGCTCGGCGCGAGCATCGCCCCGGGCCGCCGCCAGCCGTCGGGTCCCCTCGAGGGTCGCCGTCGCGCCCGGCGCCCAGGACTCGAGTCGGCCGAGCTCCTGGTCGGCGCCCTCCAGGTCACCGTCAGAGATGGCCTCGGCAAGCCGGTTCGAGACGATCTCGAGGGCCCGGGGGCGCGTCTCACCGACCCGCTGCGCGGCAATCTGCAGGCGCCCGGCGAGGCCACGGTACGCCTCGAAGGCTCGCGGCAGGTCCCCGAGTCGCTCGTTGACATAGCCGAAGAGGAGCTGGGCGGCGTCGTATGCCGGCCACAGCACCACGATCGGCTCGAGCCTGCGGCCGGCTCCGTCCGCGTCACCTCCGACCAGCTCGAGCTGCGCCAGCAGCACCTGGGCCGGCGACGAGTCCGGGCGCTCGCGCACCAGGACAGCGACGACCCGCCGCAGCTCGGGGGCCGCACCCTCGACCAGGAGGCGACGATGCAGGTCGTCGAGCAAGGCGCCCAGTTGCGGGTCCAGCTCGCCCGGGTAGCCGCTGGCAGGCGGCAGGAGAAACGGTCTTTCGATGACCTCCGCGGGCGGCATCGGCGGCGGCGGCGCCACCTCGGCACAGGCTCCGGCCAGCACCGCCAGCAGCGGTCCCGCGGCGAGCCACGGCCTCCGCCGCAAGTCAGACAGCCGGGGCCTCGACCGTCGCCACACCATGCTTGTAGACCAGCTTCTCGCGGCCACCGTGCTCGACGACGAGGGCAAAGCGATCGAAGCGCTTGAGAACCCCTTCGATCCGGCGGCCGTTGACCAGCTCGATGGTGATGGGCAGACCCGACTTGAGAATCTGGAACAGATACCCGTCCTGGATGTTGATCGCCGGTGTGTTCATCTCAGCCTCTCAGACCGGCACGCGCCAGGTGGTCGAGGATCGTGGCGGAACTCGCTGCGGCGGCCGGAAACCACTCGACGCCGGCCTGACGTCGGAACCAGGTCATCTGCCGTTTTGCGTAGTTTCTCGTCGCCCGGACGATCCGCTCGATCGCTTCCTCCAGCGTGGTCTCGCCGCCCATGTGACTCGCCAACTCGCGATAGCCGATCGCCTGAAAAGCCGCCAGAGTCGGACTGAGACCCGCCGCCAGCAACCGCTCTACCTCGTCCACCCACCCGTCCGCCAGCATTCGCTCCACTCGACGAGCGATGCGATCGTATAGGAGCGCTCTCGGGAGCGTCAATCCGATCCAGACTGCGTCGATCCCACCGCCGCCGAGCGGCTTCTCAGCGATCCACGCCGACAGAGGCCGGCCGGTGCCCTGGGCCACTTCGAGGGCCCGCAGAAGCCGCTGCGTATCGGCCGGCGCCAGGCGCTCGGCGGTCGGGGGATCGAGGCGCGACAGCTCCGCGCGCAGCACCGCGACGCCCTCACCGGCCAGCCTGTCGCGCAACCGCTCGCGCAGCCGCGGATCGACGCTCGGAATCGGGCTGATGCCGTCGATCAGGGCGCGCAGATAGAGCCCGCTGCCGCCGACCAGCATGGGCAGGCGCTGGCGACCCCGGATCTCCTCGATAACCCGCCGGGCGCGGCGAGCGAACTCGCCGGCAGAGAACGGCTCGTGAGGATCGAGGATGTCCAGCAGGTGATGGGGAACGCGCCGGCGCTCCTGGCGACTCGGCTTGGCGGTTCCGATGTCGAAGCCGCGATAGACCTGCAGCGCGTCGGCGTTGATGATCTCCCCCCCCAGCGGCCCGGCGAGCTCCAGGGCGACCGCGCTCTTGCCGGTTGCGGTCGCGCCGACAATGGTCAGGACCGGCGTCATGGGGCGACGATACTGCAGGCCCGTCAGTCGGGGCGCGGAACGCCCGGAGTCGTCAGCCTCCAGCGGCCGGCGCCAGACCGGCTCAGGACGATCTCGCCGCTGCGGTCGGTGCGCAGCGGTCGGGCGCCGGCGACCCGCAGCCGCCGCAGCACCTGGCGCGCCGGATGCCCGTACTGGTTGCCGCGGCCGCACGAGATCAGCGCCACACGGGGCCGCACCGTGGCCAGCAATCGACCGGTGGTTGAGCTGGCGCTGCCGTGATGGGCCACCTTGAGAAGATCCGCGCCCAGAACCGAAGCCGGCCAGCGCCGCAGCAGGCGACGCTCGGCAGCCGCCCCGACGTCACCGGTCAGCAGTACTCGCAGACCCGGCGCCATGGCCGCCAGGACCAGCGAGCGGTCGTTGCCACGGCCGTGACCACCGGCCTCTGGATGCAGGGCGAGAAGCCGCCAACGGCCCACGGCGGCCCGCTCGCCGGCCCACAACAGCCGCAACCCCGAAGCGGGCGCGCTCATCAGCTCGTGCGCGCAGGGACTCGACCGCCAACCCGGCGCGGTCCAGATCTCCTCGATCGGCAGATAGCTCGATAGATCGACCAACCCCTGGCAGTGATCCAGGTCGGGGTGGCTGAGCACCACCGCCCGGAGGCGGCGTACGCCGGCAGCCGCCAGCGCCGGCAGCAGGACGCGCCCGCCCAGATCGCCATGGCGCCAACCGCCGCCGTCCACCAGGACCGCCTCCGATCCGTCGCGCAGCAGCACGGCCTCCCCCTGTCCGACGTCCAGCATGCGCAGCTCGAGGACGCGCGGCGCCGGAGCCCTCAGCCAGAGCGCCAGGCAGACGGCGGCGGCGACAGGCCAGCGCCGCCCGGGCCGCAACAGCAGGGCCGTCAGTGCCGTCGCCAGCAGAGTCGCGCCCCAAACCGGCATCAGCACCGGCAGCGGCTGCAGGATCCTCGGCGGTAGCGAGCCGACGGCCGCAAAGGGCCACGCGGCCGCGTCCAGCAGGGGCACGACGCCAAGCGCCGCGGCGGGCCAGACCAACGCCAGGACAGCCCATGCCAGGCTGCAGGCCAGCGCGAGTGCCGTCCAGGGGACCGCGATCAGGTTCCACCAGGGCGCCAGCGGCGACAGCAGCCCGAAGGCCGGCAGCGACCACGGCAGGCTGGCCACCTGGGCGCCGCAGGTCACCGCCAGAGGACGCTTGAGCCACCCCGGCAACGACTCCCAGCCCGCTTCGAAGCGCGGCGCCAGCCAGAGGATTCCGGCGGTCGCCGCACAGGTCAGACGGTAGCCCACGTCGCTCAGCAGCCGCGGCTCGGCCACCGCCAGGGCCATGGCCAGGACCGCCAGCAGCGCCAGTCCGTGGGGTCGACGACCCAGCGCCAGGGCGATCGCGGCCAGGATACCCATGGAGGTCGCGCGCAGCAGCGAGGGACGCGCCCCGGCGACCAGCAGGAAGGCGGCGGCCGCCACGACGCCGACCAGGGGCCCGGCACCTCGCGGCAGCTTCGCGCCGGCCATCAGACAGCTGCCCACCAGCAGCCCGACGTGCAGACCCGACAGGGCCACCAGATGGGCCAGCCCCGCGGCGCGCAGTCCTCGCCGCCAGCGCGGCGGCAGCCGTGAGGAGTCCCCCAGGGCGAGGGCGCGCGCCAGCCGGGTGCCGGGCCGCTCGCCGGCCGCGGCCATGACGCGCTCGACTCGCTGCCTCACCGCCAGCCCGAGGCGCCACCAGGGCTCCCACCGGTCCGCCGCCCGGACCTCCAGGAAGTGACGAGACTTGAGCCGCAGGCGCCACGGCCCGGGAACCAGGGGCGGACGGTTGGCCAGACCGGGGGCGCGACGCAGCAGGCCACGGACCCGCAGGCTCCGGGCATCGCCCGGCGGGGCCGCGCCGGGCAGCAGGATGGTCACCGGCTCGTCCCAGAGCTCGACCCGCCGACCCTGCCGGTAGTGCCGCACTCTCAGCCTGCCGATCCAGCCACCGTCCTCCGTGGGACGCCAGGCACGCTCCAGAACACCGCTCAGGGCCACCGGCGAAGACTCCGCGGGCGGTGCCGTCAGCGGACGCCACCAACCGGCCAGCAATCCGATCGCCAGGGCCACCAGCAGGCCGCGGCGGCCCGCCGCGGCCACCGCCAGCAGGACCACCGCCAGCAACGGCGACGGTCGCGAACAGGCGCCGGCGACGGTCAGTCCCGCGAGCACGGCGCCGGCGCACCGCACCGGCCGGACGGCTTCGGACCACAGCCTGAAAGGACGGAATGGGCGCGTCCCGATCTTGCGATTCCAGGCTGGCTGCTACTCCCCGTCCGTGGCCTCCGGCGAGAAGAGCGACAGCACCGGGAGGCCGCGAGCCCGCCGCAGCGCCTGTCGCTGTAGCCGGTCGCGGGCCTCGGCCAGCTCGCCCGCCTCGATGCGGCCGGACAGGGCGGCGAGCGCCGCGGCCGTTCGCCGCTCGAGGACCCGGCGCTCGTCGCCGGTCAGCTCGCCCAGGGCAGCGGCCATCATCTCTTCGTCGAGTGCCGCCAGCTGCCTCTCGACATCGCTCGTCGGCCCCACCAGCCCTCTCACAGCTCGCGCCAGCTCGGCTCGTTCCGGCGGTAGCGAGGCCGCCAGCGCCGTCAGCCGCGCCGCCACGTCCACCGCCGGTGCGTCTCGCCGCCGGCCGCCGGCGGTCAGGGCCTCGATCTCCTGCCAGGCCGTCTCGACCGCCGGCGCGCAGTAGCGCAGGGACTGGATCTTGCCCGCCGCGCCGCGCTCGACCCGTCGCCCGAAGACCTGCTCCAGCGTCGCCAGGACGAGCTCCAACGGCACCCCCCGGCGACACCATTCATCGGCCTGCCGCCAGTCCTCCGGGGACAGCAGCAGCGGGGAGCCGCGCAGCCGGATGAACGACTCCTCGATGGCGCGGAAGTAGCTCTGGGACTCGTGGTTGTCGCCGCTCACCTTGCCCCCGGCGCAGCCGCGTCGTCGGTCGTTTCGTCATCGGGCTCCACGGTCAGAAGATCGACCGAGCTGAGCGCCCGCAGCCCGTCGCGGGTGTCGAGGCACAGCCGGCCGAGCTCGTCGAAGCCGACAAAGCGCCCGGCCACTCGCTCACCGTCCATTCGGACACCCAGCCGGTCGCCGGGCCGATGCACCGCGCGGTCGCGGTAGGCCTCGATGACCGCCGCCAAGGGCTCGCTCTCGCCGAGCCGGTCCAACACTGCCGTCGCCAGGTCGATAGCCAGGCGCGAGAGATCGGGCACCGCGCCGCACACCAGCCGCAGCGAGGTGGCCTCGGGGGTGGGCAGGGCGGCCGCTTCCTGGCTGCCGTTGATGCCGTAGCCGACGATCACCGCCTTGGGGCCGGCTTCGATCAGGACCCCCCCCAGCTTGCGGCCGCCGGCCACGAGATCGTTGGGCCACTTGATGCCGCAGGTCGCGCCGAGGTCGTCCAGCGCCTCGCACAGCGCCAACGGCACGCGCAGCGGCAGCGCGGTCAGGGCCTCGGCATCCGCCACCGACAGCAG
>CALZJC010000238.1 GCA_945787525.1 Thermoanaerobaculia bacterium
CGACCGCCTGGCGCTCGGGCGCCTTCCACCCGCAGCGCTCGGCGAGATCGCTGCCGCCCTGGTTCCGGCCGACGAGAGCCTCTGGCTGACCGATCTGCTCACCGAATGGACCGGCGGTCTGCCGCTGGCGGTGACCGAGCTCATCAACTACCTCTGGGACGAAGGCGTGCTCATCGCCCGCCAGCCCGGCGGCTGGTCGGTGGACAGCGTCCGCCAGGAGGCCTGCACGCCCCCGTCGGACCTGCAGAAGTTGATCGTGCATCGCTTTCACAGGCTGCCGGCCTCCGCCCGACGGCTGCTGGCCCTGGCCGGAGTGATCGGCCAGCGGTTCGACGTCGACCTGCTGCGCGTCTCGGGCGACGAGAACCTGGCCGTCGTCGAGGCCTGCGTCGAGCTGATGCTGCAGCGCTGGCTGATCCGCCAGTTCCCCAGGACCTGGACCCATACCGGCCGCGAGCGTGACATCGTGCTCTTCGCCCGCGGCGCCCGGCGCGGCGTCTTCGAGTTTGCCCACGAGTCCATCCGCAGCGCCATCCTCGCCGACGTCAATCCTCTGCGACGGCAGGTGATGCACCGGGCGGTGGCCGCCGCGCTGGCGACGATCTACGCCGAGGACCGGGAGTCGGTCTGCGAGGCCACGGCGCACCATCTGGTGGAGGGAGGCGACGTCGCTCTGGCGCGGGACTGCCTGACGATGGCGGCCGAGCGCGCCCGGCTCGCCGGCGCGGCCTCGACCGAGCGCCGCTATCTGGAGCGTTGGCTGACGGCCCTGGAACGCGCCAACGACGGCTCCGAGGCGCCCGGCGAGCGACGGCATATCGAAGAACGGATCCGCGAGATCGGCTCCTTCCGGCCACCGGCGCCGGCTGGATAGCCCTCTCTGCCGGGCTATGGCTAGGCGACGTACAGGTCGAAGAACCGCCGGATGAGAGTCGCGGCCTCGTCCGAGGGCGCCAGCAGCCGGGAGACCTCATCCGGTGTCGCCCGCTCCGCGAGATAGCCGTCGCGGTACCAGATGAGTCTGGCCTGCATATGGATCATCGTCATCTCGCTGTGGAACTGGGTGCTGTAGATCGGCCGGCCCGGAGCCCGTAGAGCCTGACAGGGACAGCGCTCTGAAGCCGCCAGCTCGACCAGCCCCTCGGGCAGGCGATCGACCCGGTCGTGATGGCCCAGCTGGACCGCAAAGCGCGACGGAAGGCCGGCGAACAGCGGATCCCTCCGGCCGGCCTCGGTGAGCTCGACCCCGAAGGTGCCCACTTCGCCGGTGGCGTGGTCGGTGACCACCAAGCCCCCCAGCGCATCGACCAGGGCGTGATGGCCGTAGCAGGAGGCGAACAGGGGGCGTCGCTCGTCCACCAGCCGCAACAGCGTTTCGCGCAGCGCCTCGCTGAACGGATAGCTGGCGGTGACCGTGTGGGCGCCGGCACCACCGACCATCACGACGTCGAAACCGCGCGCCCACGACCAGGCGAGCTGCGGCTCGTTCACCAGGTTGTGGCAGGTCAACCGTTCGGGCCGCAGGCCGGCGGCCTCGAGAAAGCAGAGCCGTTCCTGTTCCTCGGCCTTCGGCTCGTCACGAACCTGGAGCAGGAGCACCCGCGCCGCGCCGCGGCCCGCCGCCTCGAGACCGCTCGCCGTGGCGCTCAACCCAGGCCCAGCGTGCCGCGGATGATATGCCTGGCGACCTCGGGGTTCTCGCGCAGCCGGCGCATCGAGTAGGCGTACCAGTCACGACCGTAGGGCACGTAGACCCGCAGCTTGTGGCCTTCGGCCAGGAGAATGCCGCGCAGCTCCTCGTCCACCCCGAGAAGCATCTGGAACTCGTACCGATCTCGGGCCAGCCGATGGCGGTCGATCAGCTCGCGGGCGGCGCAGACCAGGTACTCGTCGTGGGTGGCGATGCCGACGTATACCCCCTGGCGCATCAGCTTGTCCAGCGCCGCGACGAAGTTGCGCCGCACCGTGTCGAAGCCTTTCCAGGCGGCCGTGCGCGGCTCGATGTAGATGCCCTTGCACAGCCGCGCGTTGGCGCCCTCGGCCGGTAGGCCGTCGATGTCGCCGAGGGTGCGTCGCATGTAGGACTGGAAGACCACCCCCAGGTTGCCGTGCCGCGGCTGCAGCTCGTGGTAGATCCGCAGCGTGGCATCGGTGGTGGTGCGGTCTTCCATGTCCAGGCGCACGAAATTGCCCTGGCCGGCGGCCGCGGCGGCGATGCGGCCCACGTTGTCGCGGCAGAACGCCTCGTCGATCTCGAGCCCCAGCAGGGTCAGCTTGATGGAGACGTTGCAGTCCAGTCCGCGGCTCTCGATCTCTTCGAACAGCCGCAGATACTCGTCCACCGCCGCCGCCGCCTTCGACCGCTCCGTGACCTCCTCGCCCAGCAGGTCGAGGGTGGCCATGGCGCCGCTGGCGTTGAGGCGCTGGATTATCTCGAAAGCCTCTTCGCGACGCTCGCCGGCGACGTAGCGGCTCGCCACTCGGCCGACCACGAACTTCGGAACGAGCGGCAGAGTGATGAGGACCAGGCGGCTGAAGAGGCTCATCCCGGTCTTGCGGTCAGGCCGCGCTGCCGCTGTCGCCTGCCGCGGCGCCGGACTGCGGCGTCTCGGCCACCCAGCGCACCGATTTGGAGCATGGGCAGACACCGCCCACCCGGCGCAGACCCGGCATCGCCGAGACCGCCTCGCGCAGCGTCACCTCGCCGCCGGTGAGCTTCTGCGCCTGCTCGACGTAGTGGCGGAAGTCACGGCTGGCGCGGTAGGCGTCGGGCAGGTGCCTGCGCAGATGCTCCAGATACGAGGGTAGATCTTCGAAGCTCTCGCCCTGCCAGCCGGCGAGCTCGAACGCCGGCACGCCCCGGCGCCGGAAGAAGGCGCGATCCGGCAGATGCACCAGGTCCTCCCAGGCGATGCCCTGATCGGTTCCCCGATCCGCCAGGATGCGGTTCAGCACCTGTTCGGCCTGAGCCAGGTCGAGGCCCGGGATGCGCGCCCGGATGTAGCGCATGTTGAGATCCCGGACCAGCTTGCCGACCTCCTCGATATAGAGGTCCTGCGCCTCCAGGTTCTTCATCGGCTTGAGGCCGAAGCGCACGTTGGTGCCACCGCCGCGCTCATCGCCGAACATCTCGAGGCCGCGCGGGAACCACTTGTTGATCGTCTTCTGGATGTCGCTGGTCGAGACGTAGGGCAACTCCCTGGCCGCCTGCTCCATCCAGCGTCTGAGCGGCACCACGCCGGCCGCGAGATGGAACGCCTCCTCGCGCAGCATCTGAGGCATGCTCTCGGCCATCGGCTTGTAGGCGCTGACCCGCTGCATGTTGAGCTGGTACTTGCCGACGCGGTCGATCAGGGCGCAGAAGACGGCGTTGTCGACGAACGAGTCGAAGTCGACGTTGAACGCGCCCAGGATGTGCGAGCCGGTACGCATCGACAGGGTCTCTTCGACCAGATCTTCGCTGCTGGCGTCGGTGACCGAGCTCCAGTCGTCGTCGAGCAGCAGATGGAGCATCTGGTAGCCGTGGCGCAGCTCCTCGGCCATCATGCGCAGGATCCAGAACTGCTCCTCTTCGTTCTGCGCCCGCGCCAACGTCAGCTGGTGCTGCTGGATGGAGCCGAACTCGGTCGAAGCCTGGGCGCGAATCGCCCCCAGGAGATGCCCCGCCTGTTCCGGGTGCAGAGCGGCGGCCTTCGTCCGCTTGGGCTCTCCCTCGGCGTCGCCACACTCGACCTCGTTGCAGATGCCCAGCTCGCGGAAGGCGCACAGCTCGAACTGGCGATCCCGCGGGAAGTACTTGTCCCAGTTCTCGATCAGGAAGTCGTAGTCGGGCAGAAACGTCTGCTGCCACTTGACCACCGCGTCGTGGAACTTCGCGGGCAGATGGGTCTTGGTCATTCTCATACCTGCTATGCCCCCTCACTCAGCTTCTTGACAAATGGCCGCAACGAAGCGGGCTCGAAGCCGAGGCTCTCGAAGAACCGTTCGATACCGACCATCTCCGCATCCACCATGGTGCGCACCGTGGTCGCGCCGCTGCGCCTGAAATAGTCCATGATGCTCTCGGCCAGCTGCCGTCCGATGGCCTTGCCCCGCGCGTCCGGATCGACGCCCAGGACCTCGATCCAGCCGGTCGGCTCTTCCATGCCGAACTCGCCCGAACGGATCTCGCCGAACATGAAACCGATCACCCGTCCGCCGCTCTCGGCGACCACCGAGGCGTCGGGATCCCGCCGCGAGTAGTAGGCCATGCGCCTCTCCCAGACCTCCGGCCTGTAGCTGCCGCCGATCTTCTCGTCGATGCCGGTGATGTGCCCGAGGTCGGTATCCTCGAGGCAGCGAATCCGCACGTCCGCCAACGTTTCGCTCATAGGTCGAGACTCTCCTGGAAGGGCTCGGAACCGACCGAACCGCCGACATTTTATCTGCCGGTTCGGAACAGCGCCAACCGGGCCATCCACTGCTCATACCTTCGCGCCAGCCGCGCGAACGGATGCCGGGGCGGCGGTCCGGTAGACTTCGGCGGCGATGGGCGAAACACTGGTGAAGATCGGCGAGAGAGCGCGACCGCGACCGCCCTGGCTGCGCGTCCGCCTGGCGACGCCCGATAGCTACCACCAGGTCAAAGGGCTGGTTGAACGGCTGAGCCTCAACACCGTCTGCCAGGAGGCCCGCTGTCCCAATATCTACGAGTGCTGGGGCGAGCACGGCACCGCCACCTTCATGATTCTGGGCGACGTCTGCACTCGCCGTTGCGGCTTCTGCGCCGTGACCACAGGGCGGCCCGCTCCGGGGGTCGACAGCGGCGAGCCCGAGCGCGTCGCCGAGGCGGTGGCGGCGATGGAGCTCAGGCACGCGGTGATCACCTCGGTCGACCGGGACGACCTCGCCGACGGCGGCGCCGGCCACTTCGCCGACGTGATCGAGGCGATCCACCGCCGCCGGCCGGACACCGGTGTCGAGGTGCTGACGCCCGACTTCCGCGGCGTCGGCGACGCCCTGGATCGGGTCCTGGGGGCGCGACCCGAGGTCTTCTCGCACAACGTCGAGACGGTGCCGCGGCTGTACCGCGAGGCGCGACCCGGCAGCGACTACCGGCGCTCGCTGGCGCTGCTGGCAGAGGCCGCCGGGCGGCGGGACGCCGGCGCCTTCGAGGGTACCGTGAAGACCGGCATCATGGTCGGACTGGGCGAGCGGCTCGAGGAGGTCGGCGATACCCTGCGCGACATCCGCGCCTCCGGCGTCGAGGTCCTCACCATCGGCCAGTACATGCAGCCGACCCGTGACCATCTGCCGGTCGACCGCTGGGTTCACCCGGACGAGTTCGCCGGCTATCGCGACCAGGCCCTGGCGCTCGGCTTCCGCCACTGCGAGTCGGGCCCGCTGGTGCGCAGCTCCTACCACGCGCACGAGCACGTCGGCTCGAGCCTGCGGAGCTGAACGGGCCCGGTGGCACACGCCACCCGGCCCCGGTCGGCCGCCGCTTCAGCCCTTGATGACCCCCAGCGGCCGCAGCCGCGCCACTTTGCGGCTGATGCCGGCCCGCTCCACCACGTCGACCACCTCGGCCACGTCCTTGTAGGCCTCGGGCATCTCCTCGGCGACGGTGCGCATGCCCGCCGCCATGACCACGACGCCGTGCCGCTCCATCTCGCGCATCAGGTCACGACCGCGGGCCGCCTTCTTCGCCTTGTGGCGGCTCATACGCCGCCCGGCGCCGTGGCAGGTGGAGCCGAAGGTCTCACGGTAGGCCAGCTCGGTGCCGACCAACACGTAGGAGTAGCGGCCCATGTCGCCCGGGATCAGGACCGGCTGGCCGACATGGCGATACGGCGCCGGTGTCTGCGGGTGGTGCGGCGGGTAGGCGCGGGTGGCGCCCTTGCGGTGCACGCAGAGACGCTGCGGGCGCCCGTCTACCTCGAGGGTCTCGAACTTGGCGATGTTGTGGCAGACGTCGTAGACCAAGACCGGCGGCGAAGCTCTCGCGCACCCAGTGGGTCATCACCTGGCGGTTGGCGAAGGCGTAGTTGGCGGCCGCCGCCATGGCGCCCAGATACCGCTTGCCCTCCGACGAGCGCAGCGGCGCGCAACAGAGTTGGCGGTCGGGTAGCTCGATGCCGTACTTCTCCGCCGCCCGCAGCATGATCTTGAGGTGATCGGAGCAGACCTGATGGCCCAGGCCCCGCGACCCCGAGTGCAGGCTGACAGTGATCTGGTCCAGCCGCAGCCCCAGGGCGCTCGCCGCCACCGGGTCGAAGATCTCGTCGACGTACTGGATCTCGGCGAAGTGGTTGCCCGAGCCCAGGGTGCCCAGCTGACCGGCGCCGCGCTCGAGGGCACGATCGGACACCAGCCCGGGCTCGGCGCCCTGCAGCCGGCCGCCCTCCTCCAGGAACTCGAGATCGCGGGCGGTGCCCAGCCCCCGCTTCACCGCCCAGGCCGCGCCCTTGCGGAGGACGGCCGACAGCTCTCGCTTGCCGAGGCGCAGATCACGCCGCCCCTTGCCGACGCCGGTCGGGATGTGGGCGAAGAGGGCCGCCACGACCTCCCGCAGCCGTGGCGCCAGATCGGTGCGGCTCAGACCTGAGCGCAATAGGCGGACACCTCAGTTGATGTCGTAGCCCACCCCGCCAGGCGAGACCACACCGTCCTCGGCATCCATCGCCGCCACGCCGCCGATCGGAAAGCCGTAGCCCCAATGGATGTCGGGCATCGCCAGCGAGGCCTTCACGATGCCGGGCAGCCAGGCGACGTTGGCCACCTGCTCGAGCGCCTGGTCGTGTCGCAGGTCCCCCATCAGCCGATCGTCGGCATAGACGATCCCGTCCACCCGCATGCCGCCGGCGCGCGGCAGGCGCCAACGCGTGTCGTCGATCTTCTCGAGTTTCATGGCACTCTCCCTTCTCGGTTCCGGTCCGTGGCTCGCGGCGCGGCGGTGACGCGGGAATGCCCGGCTGCCGCCACGCTCTCAGATATCGAAGATGACCGACGCGCGCCAGCCCCCCGGTCCAACCGCTACTTCGAGGCCGTGGTAGGTGATGGCCTTGACCGCAACCTTGTGGGGGTGGCGCCGGGGGTCGTGCGGCTCGCCGGCGATCTCGCCGGTCAGCGTCAGCCCCCCGTCGGACCGGTCGGTGATCTCGAGCCGACCGGCGGCCGCAACAAGACCCTCGACCTCGAGGCGGTAGAGGACCTCGCCGAGCCACTCGACCAGGAGCAGTTCCACGTTGTCGGCCACGAGCTGGACTTCCCGCCGCTCGCGTGGCCGCACCCGGTCGACATCCGTGATGCAGTCGGTCAGCGCTCGCAGGGCTTCAGCGAAGAGCTCCTCGCGGCCGCCCGCGGTCACCACCACACCTGCGTCGGCGGTGTGGTCCAGCGCCTCCCAGGGCACGACCCTAGAGCCCCCGCGATTCGACCAGGGCCATTTCGCCCAACGGCTCGAGGCGGCGCTCGAAGACGTTCGCGAAATGGTTGGCGCAGAGGCCGGCCACCGCTGCCGGCTCCAGCCGGCGGCCGGTCAGCCGCTCCACCGAGGTCATGCGCACGCCCTCCAGGCCACAGGCCACGATACCGCTGAAGTACGACAGGTCGGTCGACAGGTTGAGGGCGAACCCGTGGGTGGTGAGCCAGCGGCTCAGGTGCACGCCGATCGAAGCGATCTTGTCGTCGCCCACCCAGACGCCGATCTCCGCCTGCTTGCCGCGCCCCTCGGCGGCGACGCCCAGCTCGGCCAGCGTGCGCACCAGGACCTCCTGCAGATCGCGCACATAGCGGCGCACGTCACGCCGGTCCGGGTCGAGGTCGAGAATCGGGTAGCCCACCAGCTGCCCCGGCCCATGATAGGTCACCTGGCCTCCGCGGTCGCTCTCCTCCACCTCGACGCCCCGCGACGCCAGCCAGCCCGCGCCGGCCCGCACATCGCCCCGATCGGCGCTGCGCCCCAGGGTGTAGACGTGTTCGTGCTCCAGCAGCAGCAGGTGCTCGGGACCGCCGGCGCGCAGCCGATCGCGAAGCTCCTCCTGCAGCCGCACCGCCTCGCGATAGCCGAGGCGACCCAGGAAAGCGTGGCGGAGCTCTCTCATTCTCACTGCCCGAGGCATGCCCTGTGGATCGCGTCGGCGGGCGGTTCTCGCGTTAGATGGTAGCAACTCTCCGGTTGTCGCTTGCAGGGGTCGAGGGTCTGCCAGGCGATCGTTCACAGTCCGATTATGGGCTGCTAGACTCGAAAAGAGGTCTCCCGAAGGTCGGTCGGTCTTGAATCTGGGGAATCCCGCACCCGAAAGCGCTCTCGAGCGCTCGCTGGACGAGCTCCGGCCGCGCCTGCGTGGGATCTTCGCCCAGTTCCGTATTCCGCCCGAGGACGCCGAGGACATCCTCCAGCAGACCCTGCTGGCCTACCTCTACAAGCGCGACTCGGTGGAGGACTTCGACAGATGGCTGCCGGGCGCCGTGCGCAAGCGCTGTCTCATGTACTGGCGTGGCCGGCGGCGCCGCTTCTACACCGCCATCGACGCGGCGATCCTCGACGAGCTGGCCGAACAAGGCGTTCCCAGGCAGGAGCGCGCTGACTTCCAGCGTGACCTCAACCGGGTGGTCGGTCAGCTGTCCGGGCGCTGCCGCCGACTGCTGCAGCTGCGCTTTGGCCTCGGCTACGATCCGCCCGAGGCGGCACGCCGGCTGGGCTATCAGCCGTCCGGCATCTACAAGACGATCGAGCGCTGCCTGGCGGCGCTGGCCTCCGGCATGACCCACGTCGGGCTGATCGACCGGCGGCGCTAGCCCGACCTGCTAGCCGAAGGCGTCGAGCTCGCTCCAGCTCTCCTCGCCGAGCGTCTTCTTGACGGAGTTCATGAAGTGGTCGGCGTCGGCACCGTCGACCAGCCGGTGATCGTAGCTGATCGAGAAGTACGACATAGTCTTGATGGCGATCGAGTCATTGCCGTCGGCGTCGGCGGCCACCACCGGCCGCTTCTCGATGGCGCCGATGCCGAGGATCGCCACCTGGGGCTGGTTGATGATCGGTGTGCCGATGAGGCTGCCGAAGACCCCCGGGTTGGTGACGGTAAAGGTGCCGCCCTGGATCTCGTCCGGCCCCAGCTTCTTGCGCCGCGCCCGATCGGCCAGATCGTTGGCCGCCTTGGCCAGACCGACGAGGTTGAGCTGGTCGGCGTTGCGTAGGACCGGCACCAGCAGACCCCAGTCCAGAGCCACGGCCATGCCGATGTTGATCTGCTTCTTGAAGACCACGTTGGTGCCGTCGATCGCCGAGTTGAGCTTGGGGTGCGCCTTGAGGGCGGAGGCAACCGCCTTGAAGATGAACGGCATGTAGGTGAGCTTGGTTCCGTGGGCGCCCAGAAAGCCCGCCTTGGCGCGCTGCCGGACCCGCGCCACGCGCGACATGTCCATGTGGAAGACCGTGGTGACATGCGCCGAGGTGTCCTTGGAGTAGCGCATGTGGGCGGCGGTGATCTGCCGGATGCGCGACATCGGCTCGATCTGGACGAGCTCGCCCTCGCCGTAGGCGGCAACATGGAAATCACCCACCTCGCGGCGGGCCGGCGGCGCCGCCGCGGCAGCCGCCGCCGGCGCGGCGCCGGGCGCGGCGCTCTCCGCCGGCGCGGC